>DASSXM010000036.1:0-124972 GCA_035703805.1 Gaiellaceae bacterium
AAGGACGCGGAGCAGGGACGCCACGTCTCCGCGGCGTAACGCTCATCCATGAGCTTCTTGCCGCGGGTGTCTCTGTCCGTCTCGGCAGTGACAACATCCAAGATGCCTTCTACCCATACGGGGCCGCTGATCCGCTCGAGAGTGCATGGCTCGCCGCGCTCACCGCGCAGATCGACGACACCGACGCGCTCCTGGCCGGGATCTGCGACGGTCGCACCCGCATCGAGAAGGGCGACAGCGCCGACCTCGTCCTCATCGAGGCGAGCTCGCTCATCGACGCCCTCGCGCGAAGACCCGCCGGCCGCACAGTCATGCGCGCTGGTCAGCTCCTCGCCAGCCCGGCCGCCGGCAAACATGACTCCTCTCGCACGCACCAGCCATGACCGAGTACGTGCCCTCGTCTCCTACAGCGCAGCTCAAGGTCGGCGTGCTCTATCCAGCGCACCCCTGGAATCCCAGTCCGTGCGTTCAGGCCGAGGACGACTACACCGCTCTGGCCGACTTGCTCGAGAACGTCCGCGTCGAGATCGCGATCGCCCATGCGTCCTGGCCGATCCTCCCTGCCGAATCCGACACGGCCAAGAGCGACTGGAAGGGCGCCCTCGTCGCGCTCGGTGATCCAGCCCATCTCCTGGCGAGTGCACGGACACTCGAGCCGGGTCGGCCACACGTCATCACCTGGGCATGCACGAGCGCGTCCTTCCTCGGTGGACTACAGGCATCCGAGGAAGAGGCAGCCTCTCTCAGCCACACGCTGGGCATCCCAGTCTCCAACACGTCACTCGCCTTCGTCGCGGCGCTGCGAGCCCTTCGCATCACGCGCGTCTCGGTGGCGTCGATCTACGACCCTGAGATCTCCGACGCCTTGCGTTCCTTCCTCGCCGAAGCCGGAATCGCAACCGCCGCGCTGACACAGATCAAACACGCGGGCCTGGACGACTTCGTTGCCTGGCGGAAAGAGCGCCTCCTGGAGATCGTCGCGCTCACCGACGCGCCCCAAGCGGAGGCCATCCTCATCCCCGAGACCGGCATCCACACGGTGGCCTGGCTTGACGAGCTCGAGGCATCGGTGAACAAGCCGGTGCTCACGGCCAACCAAGTCACGATGTGGGATGCGCTCCAGCGTGTCGGTTTCTCCCGGCCCGAGCATCGTCTCGGCGAGCTCTTTCGTTTCTAGCGTGTCAGTCCGCTTGCGATTGGATCGTCTGATCGTTTATTGTCGACAATCACGGTGACCCACCTCTCGCCTCTTCTCAGTCAAGCGACCGGGATCACGGCTGTTCGTGGCAGCGGCGTGTACCTCGAGGACAAGGACGGTCGCCGCTATCTCGATTTCACCTCAGGGATCGGTGTCACGAGCACCGGTCACTGCCACCCCAAGGTTGTACAGGCGATTCAGCGCCAAGCCGCGGAGCTCATCCATGGCCAGTACACGACCGTCCTCCACCCGCGGTTGATTGAGCTGACCGAACGACTCGGCGCCCATCTCCCAGCCGGTCTGGACTCGCTCTTCTTCGCCAACTCCGGATCGGAGGCGATCGAGGCGGCCGTCCGGCTTGCCCGGCATGCGACCGGCAGGGCGAACATCGTGGTGTTCCACGGGGCCTTCCATGGCCGCACCGTCGGCGCTGCCTCACTGACAAGCTCACGGCCGATCTACACGGCGGGGCTGCAGCCGCTGATGGCCGGGGTGGTGGTCGCGCCGTTCCCGTACGCGTACCGGTACGGCTGGGATGAAGAGCAAGCGACGGCCTTTTGCCTGCGCGAGCTCGATCACTTGCTCGCGTCCGTTGTCGCGGCCGACGATGTCGCCGCCTTCATCATCGAGCCTCTGCTGGGCGAGGGCGGCTATGTCCCCACCTCACTCGCGTTTCTCGCCGGTCTGCGCCAACGCTGCGACCAACACGGGATCCTCTTGATCATCGACGAGGTGCAGACGGGCGTCGGTCGCACCGGACGCTTCTGGGGCCATGAGCACGCACGCATCCGTCCAGACGCGCTCGTGATCGCGAAAGGGCTCGCGAGCGGCATGCCGCTCTCAGCGCTCGCCGCGCCTGCCGAGCTGATGAGCAAAGCGCGGCCGGGATCTCAAGGAGGAACCTACGGCGGCAACGCTGTTGCCTGCGCGGCAGCCTTGGCCACGCTCGACGTGATCGCCAAGGAAGAGCTAGTCGCGCGCTCGGCGAACCTGGGTGATCACCTGCTCGTCAAGCTGCGGCAGCTCACGCACGGATCGGAGGTGATCGGCGACGTGCGCGGGCTTGGTCTCATGGTCGGCGTCGAGCTCGCCGATGACAACGGCGCTCTGGCAAGCGCTGTCCAACGCGAGGCCGTCGCGCGCGGGCTTCTGCTCCTGACCTGCGGCACGCACGGGCAGGTCATCCGCTGGATTCCCCCACTCGTCGTGACCGAGGACGAACTCGACATGGGAGTAGAGCTGTTCGGCGAGGCGCTCGACGCTGCTCAGGCGGGGAGCGCGACGAAGCGCAGCTCCGTCATCTCTCGAACCGCGTAAGCGGGTCCTTCACGCGTGTTCCCTGACTCGCGCACGCCTCCGTAGGGCTGCTGGTCGGCACGGAACGTCGGTACGTCGTTGATCAACACGCCGCCGAAGCGGAGCGAGCGAGCCGCATTCATCGCCTTGCCGAGATCGTTTGTGAAGACGCCGGCGTGAAGGCCGAAGTCGCTCTCGTTTGCGATCGCCAACGCCTCGTCGAACTCCTCATAGCGAATCGTGACCACGACGGGGCCGAAGACCTCGCGTACGCACACGCTCGCATCCCGAGGTACGCCGTCGATGATCGTCGGTATGAGCAACCCGTTCTCGAGCCGGCCGCCGGCGAGTACCCTGCCGCCGCGACTCACCGCTTCCTCGATCCAGGCGAGTACCCGCGCCGTCTCAGGCTGGCTGATGAGTGGACCGACATCGGTCGCTTCCTCGAGCGGATCGCCGACGACGAGCCGCTCGACCGCTTCAACAAGGTGACCGAGGAACTTGTTGTAGATGCGCTCGTGGATGAGAATCCTTTGTGTGGAGATGCAGCTCTGACCGGCGTGTGAGAAGCCTGCTGCCGCTGCCTTTTCCGCGACGAGCTGCAGATCCGCGTCTGGCTCGATGATCAACGGTGCGTTCGATCCAAGCTCGAGCGACACCCGTTTCTTGGGCGCGCGGGCCGGGATCGTCCATCCCACCGCCGGGCTGCCGGTGAACGTGACGAGGGCGGGTACGTCGTTCGCCACCAGCGCATCGCCAACTTCCCCTCCAGGGCCGGGTACGACCGAGACCCAGTCCTCTGGGAGGCCCGATTCACAAAGCAGCGCGACGAGTTTGAGGGCGGAGAGAGGCGTCGCCGATGCGGGCTTCAGCACGACGGGGCAGCCGGCTGCGATCGCAGGTGCAACCTTGTGTGCGACAAGGTTGAGCGGGAAGTTGAACGGCGAGATCGCGGCGACAACGCCGATCGGCACTCGCAACACGAATCCCAGTTTCCCCGCTCCAGCCTGCGAGGCCTCCATCGGCACAAGTTCACCGGAGAGCCGACGCGCTTCCACCGCGGCGAACGTGAGCGTATCGACGCAACGCAGCGCTTCCAGCCGCGCTGTCCGGATCGGCTTACCTGATTCGAGGGCGATCGTTCGCGCGAAGTCGTCGGTTCGACCACGGAGCTTCTCGGCGGCGGTCTCGAGGACGCGAGCTCGCGCGTGCTGTGGGAAGTCGTCGCGGTGAAGCGCCGCGGCGGCGACGGCGCAAGCGTTGTCGACGTCTTCTGCGCCGCACTCGCTGACCTCGGCGATGACCGAGCCGTTGAAGGGGTTACAGACCGTGATCCATCGGCCCGTCTCGACCGGTCCTGCGATCCAGGCGGGAAGACGTCCGTGCTGGGATTGCGTCTCCTGAACAATCGTCTCGGTCATGTCGGTCTCCGATCGGCAAGGGGATTGGCGGCCTGATACGCATTCGCGACCTGGAGGACACGGTGGTCGGCGTACTTGGCGCCCACGAGTTGCAGTCCAATCGGCATGCCGGCGGAGGTGAATCCACACGGCACTGAGATCGCCGGTTGCTGGGTCAAATTGAAGGGGTACGAGAGCGGCGTCCACGTTGGCCAGCGTTGCGCGTGCCAATCGGGAGGCACCTCCAGCCCCGCCGCAAACGCGGAGATGGGAACGGTGGGTGTGAGTAGCAGGTCGTAGCGCTCGTGGAAGCTTGCGAGCCGCGACCCGAGCTCCGCGCGTCTGATCGTCGCGGCCACATAGTCGACAACCGGGATGAGCGCTCCGATCTCTGCGACTTCGCGTAAGCCCGGGTCGAGCTGATCGGAGGCGACGGTGGTAACGGCCTTCGCGGCTCCTGCATACCAGAGGGTCTCGAATACGGGGAGCGCATCGCCGAGATCGGGCTCGGCCCGTTCGACCTCTGCTCCCATTGATGAGAATGCGTGCGCGGCTTGCTCGACCGCCTTAGTGATCTCGGAGTCGACCGGGACGTCTCCCAGCTGCGGCGCAAACGCGATACGAACGCCCTTGAGCTCGCCGGTCAACATCTCAAGCTCACCGCCCCTCGTGTCGGGGGACAGAGACGTCCAGTCGCGCGAATCAGGCCCCGCGAGGAGGCGCGTCAAGAGCGCGGCGTCGGTGACCGTCCACGCCAGCGGCCCCGCATGCGCGAGCGTGCCGAAGGGGCTCGCCGGCCACAGTGGCAGCATCCCAAAGGTCGGCTTGAACCCGACGGTTCCACAGAACGCAGCAGGAATGCGGATCGATCCGCCGCCGTCGGTGCCAAGCGCCAAGGGTGCGATTCCAAGTGCGACTGCTGCCGCGCTCCCCCCGCTCGAGCCGCCCGCTGTGCGGCCGTGGTTCCACGGATTGCGGGTAATGCCGCCGAGAGGACTGTCTGTGACCGCCTTCCAGCCAAACTCAGGCGTCGTTGTCTTGCCGATCAGCACAGCGCCGTGCCGTCGCAGACGCTCCACGACGGGCGCATCAGCATCCCACGGTCCACCGGGGTCGACTGTCCGCGAACCGCGGAGAGTGGGCCAGCCAGCGGTGAGGAAGACATCCTTCACGGCGACCGGGACGCCATCGAGTGCGTGCGCTTCTCCGACCAGCCAACGCCGCTCGGAAGCTTGAGCTTGTGCGAGCGATGACTCCGGGTTCACGAAACAAAAAGCGTTGATGTCCGGGTTGTGTGTCTCGATCCCTTTGAGAGCTGCTTCGGTGACGTCAACCGGCGATGCCTCTCGTGTCCGGTACAGCCCCAACAACTCCAGGGCGCTGAGGCTCGTGAGTTCGCTCGCGGTCATCGCTGCAGCTGCCCGGTTTGCTTATCGACGAGGTTCAGTAGCGGTTCGCCTCGCAGCCGACGCTCGAAGTTCTCCATGAAGAGAGCTGCAACTTCGTCCTTCCAGCCGACGACATCGCCCGACATGTGGGGCGAGACGATCACGTTTGCCATCGCCCACAGCGGCGAGCCTGCGCCGAGCGGTTCGCTCGTGAAGACATCGAGCGCAGCGCCTTTCAGCCCGCCCGAGCGGAGTGCGTTGATGAGCGCTGCTTCATCGACAAGTCTTCCTCGGGCGACGTTGATGAGCCGGGCGCTCGGGCGCATTCGGGAGAGCATGGGAGCGTCGATCATTCCCTCCGTCTCAGGGGTGAGTGGCACAGCTAAGACAACCCAGTCAGCCTGTGACAACGCGTCGGGAAGATCGACTCGTCCGACTACGAAACCGAACTCCGGATCGGTGCGCGCTGTCCGTGCTACGCAAAGAACGTCCACGCCGACCGCTCTCAGCAGGCGCGCCGTCGCGCGACCGATTCCGCCGACTCCGACGACCACCGCCGTCGAGCCCCGCAGCCGTTCCGGCTCACGATGCTGCCAAACCCCTTGGCGCTGAAGCTCAAGCGTCTCTGGGAGGTCTTTCGCAAGCGCGAGCATCGCGGCGAGCACCCACTCTGCGATCGGCTCATCGAAAACACCGCTGGAGTTCGTCACCATCACATCGCTCGAGGCCAGCTCCTCGAACAGCAGTGCATCGACGCCTGCCGAGGCGGCATGTATCCACTCGAGGCGTGTCGCCGCCGACCATGCGTCTCGCAGATGAGGCGTTCGGAAGTCCCACAGGAAGAGCGTGTCTGCGCCGTTCAGGGCCAAGCGGAGCTCATCGAGAGTGGCGACGACTGTGATCCGCGCCCGATCTGCGATCCCGTCGAGGGTCGGCAGGGCCGGCTGCGTTTCGCCGGTCAGGACGACGACACGCGATAGCGGCGTCCGGTTCACGATGGGAGCTTGCACACCGGCGGGCACGTTGCAACGCTACTGACGGCAAGCTATGATTGTCAACAATCCTACGACCTGGGGTGGGCGAACGTGCCGCTGTGCGTAATCACCGATTACATGGGAGACGACGTCGAGGTCGAGCGGGAACTCCTTGCGCGCGCAGGAATCGACGTCTACGTTGCTCGCTCACCGATCGCGGAGGATTGGATCGGCTTCGCGGAGGAAGCTGATGCAATCCTGACGCGTCACGCCCCGATTCGTAACACGTCGATCAAGCGACTCAACCGCTGCAGAATCATCTCCCGCTATGGGACGGGACACGACAACATCGACATTGATGCCGCGAGCGAGCACGGTATCGAGGTCGCCTGGGTCGAGGACTACTGCACCGACGAGGTCGCAGATCATGCCCTTGCGCTCTTGCTCAGCTGCGCGCGATGCGTTGTCGAACTCGCAGACCATGTGCGCGACGGAGGCTGGACGCCCGAGCCGCACCCGCCGATCGTCCGGCTACGTGGAAGAACACTCGGTCTGCTGGGCTGCGGCCGAATCGGCTCCGCGGTCGCATCACGCGCCGTCGCATTTGGGCTCAACGTGATCGCATACGACCCCTACTCGCCAATGCCGGCGAACGTACACGCAGCCAAGAGCATCGACGAGCTCGTCTCTCGCGCCGACATCCTCTCACTCCATACGCCGTTGACAGCTGAGACACGCGGCGTCATCGATGAGCATCGGATTTCGCTCCTGCCGGAAGGAGCAATCATCATCAACGTCGCACGTGGTGGCCTCATCGACTTCGATGCAGCCGAGCGCGCGCTGCGAAGCGGCCGACTCGCTGCCCTCGGGCTCGACGTCCTCGACCATGAGCCGCCCGCCCCCAATCACCCGCTGCGCACGCTTCCACGGGCCCTCGTTACACCGCATCTCGCCTACTACTCACGGGCGAGCGTCGAGGAAGCGAAACGGCGAAGCGTCACCGCCATCCTCCGCGCGCTCGCAAACACACCAGAGGCGCCGGCCGTGAGGGCTACTGCCGCCGCGGACGCCGCTGTCGAGGTCATGCCGAAATGAGCGACAAGCGGACCGGAGTCGCAGCACTCGAGCCGCTCGACCGCGAGACGACTGCAAGCATCATCGCCGATCGCATCCGCGAAGCAATCATGCAAGGGGCCTTAACGCCTGGTGCCCAACTGGTCGAGGCCGAGCTCGCCTCCCGCTTCCGCGTTAGCCGCGGCCCCGTTCGCGAAGCAATCCAGCGACTCGTCCAAGAGGGGCTGTTAACGAGCGAACGCTTCCGCGGCGTCTTCGTGACCAGCCTCGACAACCAGCAGACACGCGATCTGTACCTCGCGCGTCGCGCGATCGAGCGAGCCGCGGTCGAAACGCTCACCAAAGACCCGACACCCGAGCAGCTGTCACGACTCAACGAGCTCCTGGCCCGAATGCAGCGCGCCGCCGGCAGAAACCGCTGGGCAGACCTCGCCTCCCTTGACCTCGCATTCCATGAAGCCCTCGTCGCGGCCACCGAAAGCAAGCGCCTGGTACGCATGTTTCGCACGCTGATCGTCGAGACCAGCATCTGCGTCGCCGCCCTGAAACCGGCGTATCCCCACCTAAAGACGCTCGTTGAAGAGCACGAGACCCTTCTCCAAGCAATCGAGCGTGGCGATACCAAGCGAGCCCTCCAGCTGGTCGACGAACACCTCGAGTCAGCTGTCCGCGACCTGACGACCCGATCGCCATCTTGACGATACGAATGCCGGCGATCGCCTAGTCGACGCCTATGAATGAGAGGAGAAAGCCGGTGCGCTACATCGAGATTGCGTACGAGCAACGGGGCGTCTCATGCGTCGCCCGCTTGCTCGACGAGGACGCACCACTCACCTGTGAAGCGGTCTGGAATGCGTTGCCGCTCACCGGCGAGGTGTTCCACGCCAAATACGCCCGGAACGAGGTGTACATCCTCGTGCCCAGCTTCGCGACCGCTGAGGTCCCGCCAGAGAACACGACCATCACGCCGATCCCCGGAGACGTCGTCTACTTCGGCTTCGAGCCATGGCAGCTCGCCGCGAGCTCTCACGGCTACAGCGGCACTGAGCGGCCCGACAGCGCGAACGTCGTCGACATGGCCGTCTTCTACGGCAGAAACAACCTTCTCCTCAACCCAGACTTCGGGTTTGTTCCCGGCAGTGTCTATGCCGCGATCGAAGAAGGGCTCGAAGCCTTTGCGGACGCGTCGCGCGAGATCTGGCGGAACGGCGGCGCAAACGAACGAATGATCTACCGCCGACAGCCCCACTAGCGCGAGTCGTACGGAGGAGGACGGTGGAAGCGCAAACAGCAAAGCGGAGAATCCAGCCCGCCGAAGGACCCAAGCCCGCCGGACACTACAGCCCTGGAATCCTGGCGGAGGGGCCTCTCGTCTTCATAGCCGGACAAGTGGGTCGAAGCCCTGGAAGCCAAGACGCCACACCCGGTATCGGCGAACAGACCAAACAAGCCCTTCGAAACATCGAAACCATCATCCAAGAAGCCGGCAGCTCGCTCCACGACCTCGTCAAGGTGAGCGTGTTTCTCTCCGACATCAGTGACTTCGCCGAGATGGACTCGGCATACCGCAGCGTCGTCCCTGATCCCCCGCCCGCAAGAACGACCGTGCAGTGCGTCCTTCCGCCCGGTTTCAGCGTCGAAATCGATGCAATCGCTCGTGTGAGAGCTGTCGAAGCGATCGGCGTTGCACGGGAAGGGGGCGAGTCGAACGCCGGCGCAAGAGCACCACATGCGCGCTCCTACTGGGCCCGCTTCAAGAAGCATGTGCAGGTCACACTTCAAGGCCTTCGCGACGTGGACGAGGAAACCGACATCGCGTCGTTCGGCGGAGCCTGGGGAGTCGCACCGCGCCCCCGGTCACGAGATCGGGTCCCTCCCGGCCCGCGGCACCGAGCGATCCTAGGGCGTCACTTCGCAACGCTGCGCCAAGCAAGCATTGGCCGTCAGTCGTCCGACTGAGCCGTCAGGTGTTCGCCGTGTTGTTGCCCGGCAGCCCGGCCAGAATCGTCGGGACGTATTCGAGGAGCTGGATGCGCCCGTCGAAGGTGCGGCTGCCGATCATCTCGAGAGCAACATCGGGGTAACCGTCGTAGATCCGCTCCCGGCCACTGGTGCCGGTGATGACGGGAAAGACGACCACGCGGAAGCGATCCACCAGGCCCGCCTCGAGCAGGGCGCGGCAGAGGGTCAGGCTGCCGATCGTGCGCATCGACTTGGAGCCGCTCGCCTTGATCTCCCCAACGACCTCCACGGCGTCTCCGGCCACCAGCTGCGTGTTCGGCCAGGTAAGCGGTTCCCTCAAGGTGGTCGAGAAGACGACCTTCGACATGCCTGCTAGTGCATCCGTGCCCGGCTCACCCTCGGCCGCGAATCGCGACATGACGCGATAGGTGGTTGCGCCCATGAGGATCATGTAGTCCATTTCGGGCTGCTCTCCCAACCAGGCGAGGTACTCGGGCCCTTCAAGCCCCCACCAGCCCGGCCAGCCCTCAGCAGCCGCGTAGCCATCCAGCGAAGTGATGAAGTCAACGAGAAGTTCTGACATCGCGCTCTCCCTTCCTTGGATCTCAGCTGACAGTTCCCGCCCCACAAGCTCGAGCCGATGAGTCCCGGCCTTTCGTCAAGTCATAGAAACGATCGGCGCACCGCGATTGGAGGATTTCGATGAGCAAACTCAAGCTGAACATCACCATGTCGCTGGACGGCTACGTCGCCGGTCCCGAACAGAGCACACAGCACCCGCTCGGGATCGGCGGCGAGCGACTCCACGAGTGGCTGGTACCGCTCAAAGCGTTCCGCGAGAGCCACGGCGAGCAGGGCGGCGAGGTCAATGCGAGCACGGCGTTCGCCGAGGACATCCTCGCCGGCGCCGGAGCGACCATTATGGGCCGGAACATGTTCGGCGGCGGCCCCGGGCCATGGGACAACGATTCGTGGAAGGGCTGGTGGGGCGACGATCCGCCCTTCCACCATCCGGTCTTCGTCCTCACACACCATCCCCGCGAGCCGCTCAAGATGGACGGTGGGACGACGTTCCACTTCGTTACCGACGGGATCGAGTCGGCGCTCGAGCAAGCGCGAACGGCCGCGGGCGACAAGGGCGTCTCTCTCGGCGGCGGCGCCTCGGTGGCGCAGCAGTACCTCGCCGCAGGCCTGCTCGACGAACTCGTGGTAGCCGTCGCGCCGATCCTTCTCGGCGGCGGAGCACGACTCTTCGACAACCTGGGCGACGCCCCGCCCAAACTCGAACAGATCGAGTCGGTCGGCGCGCCGGGGGTCACTCACATCAGGTACGTGCGCGTGAGCTGAAGACGCAGTTGCCGGGATGCAGAGAACCCTGACTCGTAGGGGATGGTGTGGAGCATCTATGGAGCAGAGCGGACGCAAATGCCCGCAAGTGACGGCAAGAGACGTCGCCGCGAAAGCCGCGAAGCTCCTTGCAAACAGCCTCCGCTAGTTGCATCCGCTTGCGGGCGACCCGAGATGGTAAGGAGGGGGTCGACGGTTCGAGAGGATTCGCTGATTCGACGCGCGCCCTCGAGCTGTCAGGCAAGCCTGACGTCACCACGGATTACAGGCCTCGTAAGAACCCAAAGCGGACACGGGCTGGTAGGGTCGTCACGCGGCACGGACCGAAGCCGGCACGGCCACCAAGGCGACGCCGGGCGCCCGCGCCGAGCGGTTCCAGTGAAACCGCCAAGAGGCTGCCTGACCCGTACCGTGACGATTCCGTAGCGAAAGGTCATATAGAAAACCCCCGCGTGTGCGAGGGTTTTCCGTAGCAGGCCTGTAAGCCGGATTCTGTCGAGGGTGACCATCCATCTGTGCAGCTACCCGGTTCCTCGGCGGGCCGCCTCGGCGGAACCTGTTCGCCTTGCACCGGACGGGGTTTGGCGAGCCGGTCACGTCGCCGTGACCGCTGGTGGGCTCTTACCCCACCGTTTCACCCTTACCTGGAGCGTCTCCGGAGATGCGCTATAGGCGGTCTGTTTTCTGTGCCACTTTCCGTCGGCTTTCGCCGCCTCCCTCGCGGGAGCGTCCTGCCCTGCGGTGTCCGGACTTTCCTCGAGCCCCGGAGGGCCCGCGGTCACCCGGCCTGCGTGCCGAATTCTACCTGGGTTCCGGCCGAAACGGCACGTCCGTGCAGCACCATCTCGCATTCGGGACAGCGCACGGCGGGCCCGTCGTGGAGGACGAACTCGCCGCAGACGGGGCACTCGAGCGAGGCTCCGCGCAGCACCGCAAGGAGCTCCTGCTCGAGCGTCCGATGAAGCGGCGCGACGTTCACAGCTCGCGGAACACCCCCACGACCTTGCCGAGGATCTGCACGTGCTCGGCGAAGATCGGCTCGAGCTCGTCGTTCTCCGGCTGTAGGCGGATGCGTCCCTTGTCGCGGTAGAACGTCTTGCAGGTCGCCTCGTCGGCCGACTCGTCGTCGCCCGCGAGCGCGACGACGATCTCGCCGTTCCGCGCATCCTGCGCGCGGCGCACGACCACAATGTCGCCGTCGAGGATCCCGGCATTGATCATCGACTCGCCCTTGATGCGGAGGAGGAAGTCGCCCTGCAGCGTTTCCGGCACGGCGATCTCGTCCTCGACGTTCTGCTCCGCGAGGAGCGGCCCGCCGGCTGCGATCTGCCCGAGGAGCGGCAGCTTCGGCAGCTCGACGACCGCGCCCGACTTCTCGCGGCCGAGCAGCTCGAGCGCGCGCGGCTTCGTCGGGTCACGGCGGAGAAGACCGGCCCGCTCGAGGTTCGCGAGGTGCGCGTGCACGGTCGACGGCGACGCGAGCCCGACCGCCTCGCCGATCTCCCGCACCGTCGGCGGATAGCCGTGGCGGTCGGTGTAGTCGGCCAGGAAGGCCCAGATCTCCTGCTGTCGTCCGGTGAGCTCCACTTGAAATCCTCCCGAGGGGTCGCCTAGGTGGTCGAACGTGTGTTCGTCACCAGAGTAGGGACTCCTTCGGACGGAGTCAAGAGAAAGGGCCGCCAACGTGGGCGGCCCTGAGGAGTCCATGCGCTGGAGAGGACTTGAACCTCCACGGCCTATGCGGCCACTAGGCCCTCAACCTAGCGCGTCTACCAATTCCGCCACCAGCGCGACGGGACGTGGATTGTAGCCCTACTTCAAGTAGTGGAAGAGCGCGACGCTGTTCGCGACGAAGAGCACCGCGACGACGAGCGTGAAGCGAGTGAGGTTCCGCTCGACGATGTGCGTCCCGCCCTGCGAGGCGGGCGTGAAGCCCATCCCGCCCATCCCCGCGTCGCGCCCGCTGTGCATGAGCACGAGCGAGATGAGCGTGAAGACGAAGATCACCTGCAGGACAGCGAGAAAGGCGGTCACAGGACCAGGGTAGCCGCTGGCCAAAGTCGGCGACCAGGTCGCTCAGCGACCTGGTCGCGGCCGTTCAGCGTTCGGCTACTTCGACGATCGCATCGATGAGCTCCGCTGCGATCCGATCCTTGGTCACGTACCCGTCGGCGCCCGCCTCGCGCGCGCGTGATACATCGGTGCGCGAATTCGAGCCGGTAAGCATGAGGATCCTGCTCTCGCTCCCGTCGTCCCGGAGCCGCTTCGCGGCCTCGATCCCGTCGAGCAGCGGCATGCTGATGTCCATTAGGACGACGTCGGGGTCGTGCTGCTCCGCGAGCTCGACCGCCTGCTGGCCGTCGGACGCGTGCGCGACGACGCGGATCCGCGCGTCGCCCGCGAGGACGGCCTCGAGCGCCTCGGCGAACAGGCGGTGGTCGTCGGCGATGAGAACCCTGATTGGCATCGGATGGGACCGCCCTCGAAGTCCCTACACACAATTTGCCTTGTTACGGTCCGTTTGTGAAGGGGGATGCGCACGAGCGAATCCAGAAGCTCCTCGTCACCGGGGACAACCGGTTGAAGCAGGGTGTCGATCCCGAGAAGGTGCGGGAGAGCTGGGAGCAAGCCCTGGCGGTCGCCAAGGAAGCGGGCCTCGAGGACGCTGTCCGGCCGCTCGTCGAGATCAGGCTCGCCGACCTGCCGCCGCGGCACGAGTGAGGATCGCCTCGATCTTCTCCGCCTGAAGGCGGACGTCGTGCTGGGCGGCGGCAGCCCGGGCGGCCTCGTTCGGGCGCGGGAGAGCGGCAGCGGAGCGCATCGCGTCGGTGATCGCGTCGACGTCGAGCGGATCGACGAGGACACCTGCGTCGGGAGGCACGAACTCCGGCGGCCCACCGATCCGCGTTGCGACGACCGAACGGCCGCTCGCCATCGCCTCGAGCAGCGCCTGGCCGAGCGGCTCGAGGAGGCTCGGCTGGCAGAGCACGTGGCTCTCGGCAACCAGCCGCGGAATCTCGTCGTGCGGGACGCGGCCCGTGAGATGCACGCCCGGTCGGCCCTCGACCTGCGCGCGGAGAGCCCCGTCCCCCGCGAACGTCAGCGTCCCCTCGCCGACGCGCGCGAACGCGTCCGCGAGCCGGACGACGTTTTTGCGCTCCTCGAGCGCGCCGACGCAGAGGAAGCGCGGCGGGCCGTCCGGCGGCGGCTGGACGGCGAAGCGCTCGAGGTCGACGCCGCTCGAGACAACCTCGGTCTTCCCGCGCGCCTCAGGCACCTTCATCTCGAGCTCGCGGCGGAGATAGTCGGAGACGCATACGACCGTCGACGCACGACGCACGACGAAGCGCGTGGCCGCTGCGACGCCGGGCAGCGCCCCGACGTTGCGCACGTCGCGCCCGTGCGCGGTTACGACGAGCGGTGCCCTCGTCCCGAGCGCCGCCACGAGAGCGCTCGGGACGAGGAAGTGCGCGTACACGACGTCGGGCGTGCGTGCGCGGAGCACCCGCCGCGCGAGCGTGAGGTAGCGGAGCTTCCCGCCCGCGCGCGTGTCCAGCACCGCGCGGTCGACCTCATGCCCACGTGCGACGAGCGCCTGCTCGACCTCCGCGACGAACGTCCCGAGGTCGGGATCGTCCGGGCCGGGATACATCTGCGAGACGAGCAGAATGCGCACGCGCCCATTCTCAACGGATGGCCGCCTTCTTGGCCGAGAAGACGCTCGAGAGGTCCTTCACCTCGGCGTCGCGCGTGGCCACCGGCGCGATCTTGAAGCGATGCTCGATCGTGGCGAGGATCGAGGTCGTGTCGTGCTCGGCGTGATCGACGACGAACGGCGCGCCGAGGAACGGCGACACGACGAGCGCAGGGATGCGCGTGCCGGGGCCCCAGACGTCGTGCGGGCCGGCAGTGGTGCTCCCCTGGCCGGGCGGCGGCACGTGGTCGAACTGACCGCCGAACTCGTCATACGTGACGATCACCATCGTGTCCTTCGCGCACGCGCCGCCCTCGATGTCCTTCAGCAGATCGATGAGGTGGCTGTCGCCGGCAGACTCGCTCGCGTAGCCGGGATGCTCGTTCTCGACGCCGAGCGGCTTGATGAAGCTGACGCTGCGGAGCTTGCACTGACTCTTCGAGGACGTCGCGAGCGAGATGAACTCCGCCTCGTCGCGGAGGTCATTCGCCCGCTGCGCAGTTCCCGGCGCAAACGACGCGAAGTAGTTGAACGCCTGATGGTGGAACTGGAACGTCCCGTCCGGGCAATTCGGGTAGACGGCATTCCGGTTGACGTTCGGGTCGGAGCACGCCGGCCCGCTGCCGTTCGTCCAGCCGGGCGCGTTGACGTCGCCGTCCGCGTTCGACCAGCCGCCTGAGTACCAGGCCCAACTGACCTTCGCACGTGTGAGCGCGTCGCCGATGTTCGGCGACGTGAGCGGCGGCAGGCGCCTCGTGTCCGCCGTTCCCGGCGAGTACGGCTGGTTGAAGGGCTGGATCGTGTTGACGGCGAAGTCGCCGCACTGCACGTTGTCGGGCGTCGGACCACGGCTCGCCGGCGGACGGCAGGACGCGGTGAGCGCTTGGTCCTTCACCGCCGTGCCGAGCGGAGACGCATAGAACGGATAGTTGTTCGGCATCCCGTTCGCGTCGACGACCGAGTGGAGGTCGTTCGCCGAGCCGTCGTTCAGCGCACCGGCGAACACCGGCGCCTCTGCGGCGACGAGGAACTGGTGGTTGAGGAACGACCCGCCGAATGCGCCCTGGAAGAAGTCGTCCGCGATCGCGTAGCTCGGATGGCCCTTCGCGTGCAGGTACGTGTAGACCGGCAGGGTCTTCGTGTCGTACTGGCCCATGACGAGGCCCGCGGCGTCGCTGCCGGCGACGAAGCGGTCCATCTTCCCGCCGTCGAGCTGGTACTGCTCCTGGTAGTACCGGTGCACGATGTCGCGCGTACAGCCGCCGGCGAGGCCGCTGCCGTTCGCGATCCCGTTCGCCGGCCCGAAGACGTACTGCGCGGGGCAGGTCGTCGCGCTTGCGGGGATGTAGGAGTCGATCAGGAAGGGCGCGTTGGCGAAGCCGCTGGTGAACGACGTGCCCGTCGTCGTGTCCGTGCAGGTCGCTGGGACGGCGGCGAGGTTGACGTCGAGCTGCTTGAGGCACGTGAACGCCGTCCCGGATTGGCTCACCTGCGCGACATTCGCGCTTCCGTTAACGCCTTCCCAGCGGCCGTAGAGATTGTCGAAGCTGTGGTTCTCCTCGTAGATCACGACGATGTGCTTGATCCGCTGCAGATCTCCGCGTCCCTGAGCGTGCGACGACGCCGACGCGACGAGTGCCGCGGCGGCGAGCGCAAGCGTTGCCAGCGCGATGACGCGCTTCCTCATGTGTGCTCCCCCTCTCGTGGGTTGACGCCGGGGAGACTCGCGGCCGCGCGTCCGCCGCGAAAGGGGTCTTCACGACAGCGTTACGAAGTCGTCACCGATCTGTAGCTTGAGGCCCCGTGGCAGGTGTCGTGCACGTCTCGGGATTGACGAAGGTGTTCCGCGTCGCGGAGCGCGAGGCGGGCATGCGCGCGTCGCTGCGCAGTCTCGTCGCGCGCAAATGGAGGGAGGTTCGGGCGGTGGACGAGATCTCGTTCGACATCGAGCCGGGCGAGGTCGTCGGCTTCCTCGGCCCGAACGGCGCCGGCAAGACGACGACGCTGAAGATGCTCTCCGGGCTCCTCTACCCGACGAGCGGAGAGGCGACCGTCCTCGGGCACGTCCCCTCGAAGCGCGAGCGCGACTACCTCCGCCGCATGACGCTGATCATGGGCAACCGGAACCAGCTGCAGTGGGATCTGCCGGCGCTCGACTCGTTCGAGCTCAACCGCGCGATCTACCGCCTGGACCGCGACGCATTCCGGAAGACGCGCGACGAGCTGGTCGAGCTGCTCGACGTCGGCGACCTCGTCCGCAAGCCGGTGCGGCAGCTGTCGCTCGGCGAGCGGATGAAGGTCGAAGTGGCCGGTTCGCTCCTCCACCTCCCTCAGGTGCTCTTCCTCGACGAGCCCACGATCGGGCTCGACGTGACGATGCAGAAGCGCATCCGCACGTTCGTCGCCGAGTACAACCAGCGCTACGACGCCACCGTGCTCCTGACGAGCCACTACATGGCTGACGTCCAGGCGCTTTGCAAGCGCGTCATCGTCATCCACCACGGGCAGATCCTGTTCGACGGACAGCTCAGCGCGCTCGCGGACAAGTTCTCGGCGCTGAAGACGATCGAGGCCGTGCTGGCGGACGGCGAGCGCGTGACCATGCAGGTGCCGCGCGACGAGACTTCCCGCGCGACGGCGAAGCTGCTCGCCGAGCACGACGTGCACGACCTCACGGTCGAGGATCCGCCGATCGAGGACGTGATCGAAGCGGTATTTGCGCAATGACGAGCGCGGCGCGCTCGATGGTCGACTTCTACGCGACGACCATGCGCGTGCAGCTGCAGACGCGCTTCCAGTACCGCACCGCGACCTACATGTACACGCTCGGGATGGTCGCCGAGCCGACGATCTATCTCGTCGTCTGGTCGACGATCGCGCGCGCCCACGGCGGCGCCGTCAACGGGCTGACGCCGCATGCATTCGCCGCGTACTACATCGTCTGGACGCTCGTGCGGACGATGAACATCGTCTTCACGCCGTACGGCTGGGAGTTCCGGATCCGCGAAGGGCGGCTCTCGGGCGACCTGCTCCGCCCGATCCATCCGATCCATTACGACCTCGCCCAGTTCGCGGGCGACAAGTTCATCTGGGTGCTCTTGTACCTGCCGATCGGCATCGGGCTGTCGCTCATCTTCCATCCCGCGCTGCACCCGGGCGTCGTGCAAGTCCTCGTGTTCCTCGTCGCGATTTGGGGCGCGTATCTCATCCGCTCGATGAACCTCTGGCTCCTCGGCATGGTGAGCATCTGGACGACGCGGGCGAGTGCGATTTTCGAGACCTACGTTCTCTCGGAGCTCCTGCTCTCCGGCCGGCTGCTGCCGCTGACGCTGATGCCGCGCTGGTCGCAGACGCTTGCCGCGTGGCTGCCGTTCAAATGGACGTTCTACTTCCCAATCGAAGTGCTCGTCGGGCACATGTCGACGGCCTCGCTCATCGGCGGCCTCGGAATGCAGGCGCTCTGGACTGCGATCGGGTCGCTCTTCGTGTTCGGCGCGTTTCGGTTGTCCGTGCGCCACTACTCGGCGGTGGGCAATTGATCCGGGACATCCGCCTCGCGTTCATGTACCTGCGACTCGGCGCGCTGAACGAGCTCCAGTACCGCGCGAACTTCTTCGTCGCCGCGTTCCAGTCGCTGCTCGCGGTCTCTGTTGGATTGATCGTGCTCGCGCTGGTCTATTCACACACGCAAACGCTGAACGGCTGGACCGAGTCGGAGCTACTCGTCATCGTCGGCGTGCAGATCCTCCTCGGCGGAGTGATCCACGCGACGATCCAGCCGAACATGCAGCGCCTCGTCGACGAGGTGCGCGACGGGAAGCTCGACTTCGCGCTCACGAAGCCGGCCGACGCGCAGGCGCTCGTGTCGCTCCGCGAGGTGCAGATCTGGCAGGCGGTCGACGTGATCTCCGGATCCGTCATCGTCGTCGTCGGGGCGGTACGCGTCGGCCACGGCATCGGCGCCGGCCACGCGATTGCGTTCCTCGCGCTGCTCGGCCTCGGTGCGCTGCTCCTCTACTGCTTCTGGATGATCATGGCCACCGGCTCGTTCTGGGTCGTCAACATGTGGTTCCTCGCGGAGCTGTTCGAGGGCGTGTACCAGACGGGCCGCTGGCCGATCGGCGTTTATCCCGGTTGGCTGCGCTACTCGATGACGTACCTCGTGCCGGTCGGCTTCGCCGTGACCGTGCCCGCGCAGGCGATGACCTCGCGGCTGCACTGGGGGACGGTTGCGATCGCGATCGGCTTCGGGATCGCCCTGCTGGCCTTCACGCGTTGGTTCTGGTGCTTCGGGCTGAAGCGCTACTCAGGCGCGTCGGCGTAGGCAGCGACCAGGTCGCGACGAGGTCGCGACCTGGTCGCAGGACGTGTCTTACTTCGCCGCGCACGGACAGGTCCAGCAACCTCGCTCCGGGAACGTGTCCCTTCAGGCGCGAGCGCGTAGCGCGTCGTACATCCCCCACTCCACGCGCAACGCCTCGCAGATCTCGCCGACGGTGCAGTGTGCGCGCAGCGCTTCGCGCATCGGCGGCAGGAGGTTCGTCTCGCCGCCGGCCGCCTCGCGCACGGCCGCGAGCGCGGCCGCTGCGGCGTCGGCATTGCGCTCAGCCCGGACGCGCGCGGTGCGCGCGAGCTGGCGCTTCGTCGCCTGCGGGTCGATCTTTTGCAGCTCGACGCGCTCTTCAGAGCCTTCGACGTAGCGATTGACGCCGACGATGACGCGCTCGTCGCGCTCCACTTCCTGCTGCCAGACAAACGCCGCCTGCTCGATCTCGTCCTGCACGAAGCCGCGCTCGATCGCCTCGATCGCGCCGCCGAGCTCGTCGACGCGCTCGATCAGCTCCCATGCGCGCGCCCCGAGCTCGTCGGTGAGCGCCTCGACGAAGTACGAGCCGCCGAACGGATCGGCGGTTTCGGCGACGCCGATCTCCGAAGCGATGACCTGCTGCGTTCGCAGCGCGAGCGTCGCGGAGCGCTCGGTCGGGAGCGCAAGCGCCTCGTCGAATGCGTTCGTGTGCAGCGACTGAGCGCCGCCGCACACGGCTGAGAGCGCTTGGATCGTGACGCGCATGACGTTGTTCTCCGGCTGCTGCGCCGTCAGCGTCGAGCCGCCCGTCTGCGCGTGGAAGCGGAGCGCGATCGCCCGCGAGTCGGTCGCGCCGAACCGCTCCTTCATGATCCGCGCCCACAGCCGCCGGGCTGCACGGAACTTCGCGACTTCCTGGAAGAAGTCGTTGTGCGCGTTGAAGAAGAACGAGAGGCGCGCGCCGAAGTCGTCCGGCGACAGTCCGGCATCGACCGCCGCCGCGCAGTACGCGATGCCGTTCGCGAGCGTGAACGCGAGCTCCTGCACCGCCGTCGCCCCCGCCTCACGGATGTGGTATCCGGAGATCGAGATCGCGTTCCACTTCGGAATCCGCTCCGCGCAATAGGCGAAGAGGTCTGTCGTCAGCCGCATCGACGGCTTCGGCGGGAAGATGTAGTTCCCGCGCGCGACGTACTCCTTGAGGATGTCGTTCTGCACCGTGCCGCGCAGCGCACTCGACGCGACGCCCTGCCGCTCGGCGACGAGCTCGTACAGGAGCAGCAGGAGCGACGCCGGCGCGTTGATCGTCATCGACGTCGACACGCGGTCGAGCGGGATGCCGTCGAGGAGCAGCTCCATGTCGGCCAGCGAGTCGATCGCGACACCGGTGCGGCCGACCTCGCCGAGCGCACGCGAGTCGTCGGAGTCGTAGCCGAGCTGGGTGGGCAGGTCGAACGCGATCGAGAGCCCGGTCTGCCCCTGATCGAGCAGATACCGATAGCGCGCGTTCGATTCCTCGGCGGACGCGAAGCCCGCGTACTGCCGGATCGTCCACGGCCGGCCCCGGTACATGTCGCGGTACGGGCCGCGCGTGAACGGATACTCGCCCGGCGGCTCGAGCGGACGCGGCGCGTCGCCCGGCGCGTAGACCGGCTTGACCTCGATGCCCGACTCGGTACGCCGATCGTCGGTCATTGGCAGAATCGTATGGCGTGGTCGCCTGCACGCCGCATCCCGGGCTCGGCACGGTCGCGATCCAGCGCCCCGCGATCGTACGGGTCGTCGACCTGGCCAGCTGCCGGGTAACGACAGAGCGGCCGGCGAAACCCGCAGGCGGTCCGACCATCGTCGTGCGCCGCACCGGCAAGGCGGGGACGCAGTCAATCGTCTTCGACGGGCGGATGGTGCTGACCGTGCACGAGTCGTTCGCCAGGATTCCTGCCGGCTCGCCCGGCCCGATTGAGCTCAAGGGGATCTCTCCTGACCGGAGGTGGATTCTCTACGCCATCGACCCGATGGGCTCCGCGTCCCTCGCCGCAGACGGCCTGACGCTGCAGGCCGTGAGCACCACCGGCGGCCGGTCACGCACAGTCGCATCGGGACTCCTCTACAGCGACTACCGTGCGTGGTGCGACTTCCGTACGCTCGTCATCACCGCTGGTGGCGACCGGATCGCGACGAACAACAAGCGCTTGGTCGTCACCGGCCCGCCGACATGGCGCCCTCATCTGCTCGTGCACATGCCGACACACGCGTTCGGGTCTGTCGTGTGCGCACCCGATGGGGAGTCGGTCGTCGTGCAGTCGCAGCCGCAGAGCGCTGACGGCAGTTTCTTTCATACGCGGTGGCATCTCCAGCGCATCTGGTTCTACGACGGCGCGCAGAAGACGCTGACGCACCCGCCGCTGGGTTACGCGGATGAGTCGCCGCACTTCTCGCCCGACGAGCGCACGATCTACTTCGTCCGCTCGAAGCGAGGTATCGGCGAGCTGTATGCGCTGCGCGCCGGAAAGCTCGTTGGCCCCCTGCTCTCCCTCGGCTACTCGATGGGCTATTACGGCGCGAACGCTTGGCCGTACACCGTCAGGCGCTGAGATTCACTGTGGAGGAGATCCCGCTCACCGGCGGCTGGGTCACGAAAGGCGTCGTTCGCGTCGGCGATACCGTCCGGCGTCCGCGCAGAGAGAGCAGTGAGTCCGTCCGGACCTTGCTGGAGCACTTGGAGCGATGCGGGTTCGGCGCGTCCCCGCGGTTCCTCGGCTACGACGAAGGCGGCCGCGAGACGCTCACGTTCCTTGAAGGCGACGTCCTGCACGACTGCCGTGCGCTCGTGCTCACGAACGAGCAGTTAGCAGCGGCGGCGCGGTTGTTGAAGAGCTATCACGATTGCACGACGTCGCTTGCCGCCGACGCCGAGGTCGTCTGCCATGGCGACTACGGCCCATGGAACCTCGTGTGGCGCGACGAGCTACCCATCGCGATCTTTGACTTCGACAACGCCCATCCCGGTCGACGGAACGAGGACGTCGGCTACGCCCTATGGAAGCATCTGAACCTGGGGCTGATCGACCTCCCCGCGGCCGAGCAGGCACGGCGGTTGCGAGTCTTCGCTGCTGCGTACGGCATGCCGGTCAACGCCGACCTGCTTGATGCGATTCACGCGTCGCAGGAGGTCTTCTCAGGCGTCGTCGCCGGGACACCGGCGGTCAACAAGCACGAAGGCGAGCGCCGCTGGCTCGCTGAGCACGGGCAAGAGTTGGTCGCCTAGGCGCTGAGCTCGAGCTCGGCGTCGCGCGTAAGGAGCGACGCATAGCGGCCGCCCGCGCGCAGGAGCTCCTCGTGCGTGCCGATCTCGACGACCCTGCCGTGGTCGAGCACGACGATCTGGTCGGCATCGCGAATCGTCGACAGACGGTGCGCGATTGCGATCGTCGTCCGCCCTTCCGAGAGGCGGTCGAGCGCCTCCTGCACGAGCCGCTCGGTCTCGGTGTCGAGCGAGCTTGTCGCCTCGTCGAGGACGAGGATCGGCGGATTACGCAGAACCGTCCGCGCGATCGCGATGCGCTGCTTCTCGCCGCCGGAGAAGCGATAGCCGCGCTCGCCGACGATGGTGTCGTACCCATCGGGCAGCGCGGCAATGACATGGTGGATGCGCGCTGCCTCCGCGGCGGCCTCGATCTCCTCGTCGGTGGCGTCCGGCTTCGCGAAGCGGAGGTTCTCGCGCACGCTCTCGTGGAAGAGGTACGTCTCCTGCGAGACGACGCCGACGAGGTCGGAGAGCGCCTTGAAGCTCAGCTCGCGCACGTCGACGCCGGCGATCGTCACGTTCCCGCGGCCGACGTCGTACAGGCGCGCGGCGAGATAGCCGAGCGTCGTCTTCCCGGAGCCCGTCTCGCCGACGAGCGCGGTCGTCGTCCCCGCCTTCACGGTGAACGAGACGTCCTCGAGCGTCCACCCTTCGCCGTAGCCGAACCACACGTGGTCGAAGACGACGTCGCCGGCGGGAGCCTCAGGCATCGCGTCCGGCCTCTCCTCGATGTCGACGGGCTGATCGAGGTATTCGAAGATGCGGTCGAAGAGGGCGAGCGACGTCTGGACGTCGAGCCCGACGCCGAGCAGCGAGCCGACGGGGAAGAAGAGGCGCGTCTGCAGCGCCGTGAACGCGACGACGGTCGCGATCGACACGACGTTCGTGACGCCCGCGAGCCAGTACACGGCGGCAGGCATGACCGAGAAGCTCGTCTGGATCGACGCCATCACCCAGCGCCCCGCCATGCGCTGCCGGACCTCGAGGTCGGCGAGGCGAAGCGAGTCGGACTCGAAGCGGTCGGCGAGCTCGGCCGAGCGGCCCATCGTCTTGCCGAGCATGATCCCGCTCACCGAGAGCGATTCCTGCACGAGGCTCGAGATGTCGGCGAGCGTCTCCTGGGTCGTCTTCGCGATCTTGCGCCGCTCGTTGCCGACGCGGCGCGTGAGCACGGCGAAGAGCGGAATGAGTGCGAATGCGAAGAGCGCGAGCTGCCAGCTGAGCAGCACCATGCCGACCATCGTCGCGATGACGGTGGTCACGCTCGACGTGATGTTCGTCGCCGTGTTCGTGACGACGTTCTGCACGCCGCCGATGTCGTTCGAGATCCGCGACTGCACTTCGCCCGTACGCGTTCGTGTGAAGAACGCGAGTGAAAGCCGTTGCAGGTGACGGAAGACGGCCGCGCGCAGGTCGTGCATGACGCGCTGGCCGACCTGGTTCGAGAGCAGCGTCTGCAGGACACCCAGCACGCCGGTCGCGATCGCGATCGCGATCATCCCGCCTGCGTTCCACGACACGACGGTCGTGTTGTGCTGGAAGATCCCGTTCAATACGCGCCGAAGCAGGAACGCCGGGACGACGCCAAGCGCCGAGCTCAGGACGATGAGGCCGAGCAGCCCCGAGAGCCGTGCCTTGTACGGCGCGAAGAGCGGCCGGATCCGCCTCAGATTGGCCCGCCGCACCTCCGGATCGGAGGGCCGCTCCGCGGGCGCGTCGGCCGAGTGAAAGAACATTCCCATCGAGGCTCAGAGTACGTCGTAGGGCAAGATCCGTGACGTGCGCGTGACCGTCCGTCTCTTCGCCGGCCTGCGCGAGCGCGCCGGACGCGGCCGCCTCGAGCTCGACGACGTGCGAAGCGTCGCGGACGTATGGCCCGCACTCGCGCTCGGCGACGAGCCGCCAGGCCTCCTCTACGCCGTCAACCGCGCATACGTCGACCGCACGCAGGAGCTGCACGACGGCGACGAGGTCGCGCTCATTCCGCCGGTCTCCGGCGGCGCGTTCCTGCTCACGTCCGAGCCCCTCGCCGTCGACGCGGCCGTGGCCGAGGTCGCGAGCGACGACGCCGGCGGAATCGCGACGTTCGTGGGAACGGTGCGGCGCACGTCGCGCGGCCGCAATGTCGAGTACCTCGAGTACGAGGCGTTCGAGGAGATGGCCGAGCCGATGCTGCGCGCGCTCGCCGACGAGCTCACGGCGAAGCACGGCCTGACGAAGATGGCCGTCCACCATCGCATCGGACGCGTGGAGATCGGCGAGCCGAGCGTCGTCATCGCCGTGTCCGCGCCGCACCGCGCCGCGGCACTCGATGCGTGCCGCGAGGCGATCGACACGCTCAAGGAGACGATTCCGCTCTGGAAGAAAGAGGTCTATGCCGGCGGCGAAGAGTGGATCGGACACGGGTCGTGAGGAAGTCGCTCGAGCGCATCGGCGCTACTGCGCTTCTCATCGCGAGCACGGCGCTGAAGTGGGGCTTCATCTTCGCGAAGTTCTTCAGCTTCTTCATCTCCGTCGCTGCGTACTCGCTCTTCTTCCACAGCTGGACCTTCGCGCTCGGCTTCACGCTCATGCTGCTCGTGCACGAGCTCGGCCACGCGGTAGAGGCGCGGCGTCAGGGGCTGCACGTATCGCTGCCGACCTTCATCCCGTTCTTCGGCGCGTTCGTGACGATTCGCCACGCGGGGCTGACGCCGTGGCGGAACGCGCGCATCTCGCTCGCCGGCCCGCTGTTCGGCGGCATCGCAGCCGCAGTCGTCTGGGCCATCGGCGCCGCGCGCGGATCGAACCTACTCGAGGTGCTCGCGAACATCGGCTTCCTTCTGAACGCGTTCAACCTGCTGCCGATCGGCTTCCTCGACGGCGGCTCCGTCGCACGCTCGATCGGCGAGGCGTGGCGAATGCCGGTCGTGCGCTTCGAGGCGGGCGTGCCGGTTCAGGCGTTCGCGCCCGACCGCGCGCGCGCCGTCACGATCTTCGCGCTCTACGCAGCGCTGGCCGGCGCGCTCGTCCTCGGTCTCCTCGCAACGCGCCCGAACGGAATGATCTAGCCATGCTCGACGACCGCCGCATGCTCCGCACGCACGAGACGGAGGCGGAGCTGCGCGAGCACACCGACCGCATCGCGACGGAGTTCCTCATGGGCTTCGAAGCGGTCGAGAAGATCGACCGGCCTGCGGTTTCGGTCTTCGGCTCGGCGCGCATCCGCGAGGGATCGTCCGAGTACGACCTCGCGCGCACCGTCGGCCGGCTCTTCGCCGAGGCGGGCTGGGCCGTCGTCACCGGCGGCGGACCGGGAGCGATGGAAGCCGCGAACCGCGGCTGCCGCGACGGCGGCGGCCTCTCGATCGGCTTCAACATCGAGCTCCCGCACGAGCAGGGGTCGAACCCGTACCTCGACGTCTCGCTCACCTTCCACCACTTCTACGCGCGCAAGACGATGTTCGTGAAGGCGGCGGAGGGCTTCGTCGTCCTCCCCGGCGGCTTCGGCACCGCGGACGAGCTCTTCGAGTCGCTCACGCTCATCCAGACAGGCAAGGTCTTCGAGTTCCCGGTCGTGCTCCTCGGCTCCGAGTACTGGTCGCCGCTGCTCGCCTGGATCCGCGACCGGCTCCTCCCGGCAGGGATGATCGCGCCCGACGACCTCGAGCTGATGACCGTCACCGACGATCCCGCCGCGGCCGTGAAATGCGTCCTCGACTCCTACGAACGCGCCTGCGCTCAAGGCGAGCGGTGAAATTGCCGATTGGCATCGCTGTGGGACGGCACCGGCACGAGAGGGCCAAGCTCGAGCTGCTCCTGACGCAGCTCACGTCGTCGCTCGTCTGGACGACGGATGTCGATCTCGTCGTCACGTCCGCGTTCGGCGGTGCGCTCGACCTCATCGGCGTGAGCGGTCCGGACCTCGTCGGCAAGTCCGTCGAAGAGCTGACGGCACCCACCGCCGATGCCGGCGCCGCAATCCTCGACGCTCACCGCCGCGCGCTCGAGGGCCAGGCCGACGACATCACCGAACAGTGGGGGACGTTCCCATTCGACCTTCACTTCGAGCCGCTGTACGAAGACGGCACCATCGTCGGCGTCGGCGGCATCGCGGTCGACGCGTCGAAGCGCCGCGCCGCAGAACAGGCGCTCGTCGAATCGGAAGCTCGCTTCCGCACGCTCGTCGAGCGGCTGCCGATCTGCACGTACATCAATCCGCTCGGCCTGCCGATCCGCACGACGTACATGAGCCCATACGTCGAGAAGCTGCTCGGCTTTCCCGTCGAGCGCTGGCTGAACGAGCCGGACTTCTTCGTGACGCGCCTGCATCCGGACGACCTCGAGCGCGTGCTCGCCTCAGCGCACCGCACGCACGAGGACGGAGAGCCCTTCCGCGAGTCGTATCGGCTCATCGCGAAGGACGGACGCGTGGTCCATCTCCTCGACGAGACGATTCCCGTCAGCGACGAGCGCGGCCGGCCGTTGTTCCTCCAGGGCTTCTTCATAGAGCTCGACACCGGCGCCGTCGAAGAGCTGCACTCGGCCACCGGGTAGGGCGCGGCCGCAGGTGCGTTCCTGGTCTGCCGAGCGAAAACCGAGCAGCCCAAGGACGCAGGGAGCGCGAATAGCTCTGCCTATTCGCGCGACTGAGGACGCCGGGATGCGACGGTTTGCAGCCGGCAGAGCGGACAACTGCATCTGCGGCCGCGCCCTATAACGTTCGCAGCGTGCAGCTGCGCGATCTTCCGTCGGTCGACGAGCTCGCCCGCACGAGCGCCGACCCGCTCGCCGTCGCCGCCGCGCGCACGGTCCTCGCGCGCGCGCGCGAACTACTAGTACGAGGGAACGAGCCGGGCGATCTCGCGGCCGCGCTCGCGGAGGAGCTGCGGACGGCGAGGGCCGCGAGCCTCCGCCGCGTGCTGAACGCGACCGGCGTCATCATCCATACGAATCTCGGGCGCGCACCGCTCGCGGACGAGGCGCTCGCTCAGGTCGTCGAGGTTGGGCGCGGCTACTCGAACCTCGAGCTCGATCTCGCCGACGGGACGCGCGGCTCGCGCCAGGATCACTGCGCGTCGATTCTCCGCCGGCTCACCGGCGCCGAGGCGGCGCTCGTCGTCAACAACAACGCCGGCGCGGTTCTCCTCGCGCTCGCCGCGCTCGCCGAAGGGCGCGAGGTGGTCGTCTCCCGCGGCGAGCTGCTCGAGATCGGCGACGGCTTTCGCATTCCGGATGTGCTGACGCGGTCGGGCGCACGCCTCGTCGAGGTGGGCACGACGAACCGCACGCGCGCGAGCGACTACGAGAGCGCGGTCACGGCGGACACGGCGCTGCTTCTGCGCGTGCACCAGTCGAACTTCCGCGTTGTGGGCTTCACCGAGCAGCCCGCGCTCGCCGAGCTCGCAGCCGTCGCGCGCCGCCACGAGCTGCCGCTCGTCGACGACCTCGGCTCCGGCGTGCTGAGCGAATTGCCCGGCGAGCCGTCGGCGAAGGAGTCGCTCGCGGCCGGCGCCGACCTCGTGTGCTTCTCCGGCGACAAGCTGCTCGGCGGCCCGCAGGCCGGCATCGTCGCCGGTCGTGCCGACCTCGTCGCACGGCTGCGCCGCCATCCGCTGCAGCGCGCGCTGCGCGCGGACAAGCTCACGCTCGCGGCGCTCGAAGGAACGCTGCACGTTTATCTCGACGCGCCGGAACGCATTCCCGTGCTGCGGATGCTCGACGAGGACATCGCGGTCGTTCGCGCGCGCTCCGAACGGCTCGCGTCGCTCACGGGCGGCACGGTCGAGAACACCGTCGCGCGCGTCGGCGGCGGCGCGCTCCCGCTCGCGGAGCTGCCGAGCTATGCCTGCGCGCTCGACGAGTCGCTCGCGGCGCCGTTGCGCACCGGTGAGCCGCCCGTCGTCGGCATCGTCCGCGACGGGAAGCTCCTGCTCGACTGCCGCACGCTCGCCGACGGCGAGATTGATGAAGTCGCAGCCGCCGTAGCGCAATGCCTAGCCTACGGCTCTTAGCTTCAGGGCAAGCCAGGATGACCTAGGGCGCCGTGCCACTCACTGTTGCCACCGCCGGGCACATCGACCACGGGAAGACGACGCTCGTCGAGGCGCTGACGGGCAAGAACACCGACCGCCTTCCCGAGGAGCAGGAACGCGGCATCTCGATCGACCTCGGCTACGCGCCGCTCGACCTTCCCGACGGACGACAGCTCTCCGTCGTCGACGTGCCCGGCCACGAGCGGTTCGTGCGCACGATGGTCGCCGGCGCGAGCGGGGTCGACCTCTTCCTGCTCGTCGTCGACGCCGGCGAGGGCGCGCGCCCGCAGACACACGAGCATCTCGCCATCCTCCGCCTGCTCGGCGTCGAGCGCGGCGTCGTCGCGCTGACGAAAGCGGACCTCGTCGACGAGGAGACGCTCGAGCTCGCGCGCGCGGAGGCAGAGGACCTCGTTCCCGGCGCGGCGGTCGTGGCAGTGAGTGCGCGCACCGGCGCCGGGCTCGACGACTTGCGTGCCGCACTCGCCGAGATCGCGGTCGAGCGCGCGCGCGTGGACGCGCCGACGCGCCTCTACGTCGATCGCTCGTTCACGCTGCACGGGATCGGCACGGTCGCGACTGGAACGCTGTGGTCGGGTTCGATCGGCGAGGGCGACGAGCTCCGCGTCGAACCGGGCGGCCGCGCCGTGCGCGTGCGCAGCGTGCAGGTTCACGACCGCGCGGTCGAGCGTGCGGACGCAGGGCAGCGCGTCGCAGTCGCCCTGCCGGGCATCGAGCGGCACGAGCTGCGCCGCGGCGACGCGCTGGTCGCGCCCGGCGCGTATCCGTCGAGCTACCGCCTCGACGTCGCACTCGAAGAGCTCGCCGAGGTCCCGCGGCGCGCACACGTTCACCACGGCACGGCGGACGTTCCTGCGCGCGTTGTGCGCGTCGGGGAGCGCTATGCGCAGCTACGCCTTGCAGAGCCCGTGGTCGCCGCGCGCGGCGACCACGTCATCCTGCGCACGGAGACGACGGTCGCCGGCGGCGTCGTGCTCGACGCCAACCCGCCGCGCCACTCGAACGTCGAGCGCATGGAAGCGGTCGAGCGCGGAGAGGTGCTCCTATACGCACCCGTGCAGGCGGACGGCGAGTGGGCGTGGTCGCAGGAGTGGCTCGACGAGCTTCGCGATCACCTCGAGCGCGCGATCGACGCGGCCGATCCGCTCGACCCCGGCGTCCCGGCTCCCACGGAGCCATGGGCAAAAGCGGTGGTCCCACACCTCGGCCTGGAGCGGCGCGGCGCGAAGCTTTATCGCCCCGGCGCGACCGCCGAGCTCGGGGGCCACGCGGAGGCTGCCGCCGCGCTCGAGTCGCAGCTCGGCATCGAGCCGGTGAAGGTCGACGACGGCGCCCTTGCGCGCTTCCTCGAGGAGCAAGGGCGACTCGTGCGACTCGGCAGCGAGCACGCCGTATCCGTCGAGGCGTACGCGCGCGGACGCGCGGTCCTCGCGGACGGGATCACGCTCGCGCAGTTCCGCGATGCGCTGGGAATCGGCCGGAAGGCGGCGCAGCTGTACCTGGAGCGCTACGACGCGGACGGGATCACGCGCCGCGTCGGCGACGAGCGCATACTGAGGCGGCGATGAACGTCCGTGAGCTGATCGAGCGCTACAACGGCGCGTGGAACGCGCAGGATCTCGACACGATCGATGCGCTGCACACGCCCGACCGCCGACGAGAAGGCCGATGGCGCCGACGCCGTGCGCGAGCACATCGCGACGATCTTCCGCAACAACCCCGACCTCAGCTTCACAACGCGGAGCCTCTACTGTGCCGACGACTTCGCCGTGTGCGAATGGACGGTGCAGACGCGCGGCCGCGAGTGGGACGGCGTCGACGTCTTTCCGGTGCGGGACGGGCTTATTGCCCGGAAGGATGTGTACTCGGCGTCGCATCGGCCGCGCGAGCTGAAGGGCTGACGCCGAGCCGGAGCACGTCCGGCCGGTGGTAGTGGCCGACCGGATCGAAGCGCTGGCGTTCCGCGAGCAGGCGTGACGGGTCGAGCTCGGCGTAGAGCACGCCCTCCTCGTCGTACAGCGGCCCCGCGAGATACGAGCCGTCCGGCGCGAGGATCGCGCTGCCGCCGCGGCCGAGCGTGCCGACGCCTTCGAGGTCGGACGCAAGCGGGAAGTCGTCCGGATACGACGACGCGCGCTGGAAGTGCGCCGGCGACACGATGTACGCGCGACTCTCCCGCGCGAGATGCACGAGCGTCGCCTGCCACGCGTCGCCGTCGTCGGCCGTCGACGTGACGTAGATCTCGACGCCGGCCTCGTACAGTGCGAAGCGCGCGAGCGGCATGTAGTTCTCCCAGCAGATCAGTCCGCCGATGCGACCGAAGCCGGTCTCGACGGCGCCGAGCCCGCGGCCGTCGCCCTGTCCCCACACGAGCCGCTCGTGATTCGTAGGCACGAGCTTGCGGTGGTGGAGCGCGAGCGTTCCGTCAGGCGCGTGATACAGGAGCGCGTTGTAGATCGTGCCCGGCCGTTCGGGCTCGATCTCGTTGACGCCCGTGACGATCCAGATGCCGAGCTCCTTCGCGGCCGCGCCGAGCCGCTGCTCCGCGGGCGAACCGACTGCAATCGCGTTCTGCGCCATGCGCGCGAACGTCTCCTTCGCGCCCTCGTTCTGCCAGCCGGCGAACGCCTTTGCCCACCGTGACGACGGGTAGACCGAGATGAACGTCTCGGGGAAGACGACGAGCTCAGCGCCCTTGCCCGCGGCTTCGGCGGCGATGTTCTCGAGCTTGTCCAGCGTCCGCTCGCGGTCGAGGATGACCGGCTCGACCTGGGCGCAGGCAACGGTGACGGCGCGATCCATGCGCGGGAGGCTACAAGCGGGCGACGAGCTCGCGGACGATTTCGGCCGCGGGCTGCACGCGCCGTGCAAGCGCGACACTCTGGCCCGCCCAGAGCGAGAGCGCTTCGACGTCGCCGGTCGTCCCGGCGAGAGGCGTGCTCGACGAATACCGGACGATCGAGCCGCCGTAAGGCCCCGTGGCGATCGCCTCGCCTTCACCGGGCCGCGAGCCCGGCCGCGCGCTGCCGGCCGACTTCCACGCCTCCGCGGTGGCGTTCTCGAGTGCGCGGTGCGGCGCGTCCGGCCAACCGATGTCGTAGAGGTCCGCATACCACTCGGCATCGGTCTCGTCCGCCGCGAGCAGGCGCTGTCGGTATGTGTCGTGCACGGGCGCTTCCTCGGCGAGTAGGAACCGTGTGCCGAGCCACGCCGCCTGAGCGCCGAGCGCGATGACCGCTGCGACACCGCGTGCGTCGCCGATCCCGCCCGCGGCGATCACCGGCACCGGCGCGACCGCGTCGACGACGGCGGGAACCAGCGGCAGCGTCGCGACGCGGCCCCAGACGTGCCCGCCCGCTTCCCAGCCCTGCGCGACGACGACGTCGACGCCGGCCGCAACCGCGTGTAACGCTTCCTCCGCGTTTCCGACCGTGTGCAGGACGGTGCCGCCGGCGTCGTGTACGCGCTCGATGTACGGCGCCGGATCGCCCCACACGAGCGAGACGATTCGCAGGCCCGCCGCGAGCGCGGAATCGAGCCGCGCGTGCTGATCCCATTCGATGATGAAGTTGCCGCCGAACGGACGCGATGTAAGCGCGGCGGTCTCGCGCACGAGCGCGCCCGCGTCGCCGGCCCAGGTGAGAGCGAGCATGCCGAGCGCACCGGCTTCCGAGACGGCGGCGGCGAGAGCCGGAACGGCCGCGCCGCCAATCGGCGCCTGGACGATGGGATGCTCGATGCCGAGCAGGTCGCAGAGCGGCGTAGCCATTGCTCGACGCTACACCACCTTCCCGAAGCCTCCGCCGCCGGGCGTCTCGATCCGAACGAGATCCCCCGCCCGCAACTGCTTCGTGACCTTCGCCGGCTGCTCCTCGCCGTTGACCAGCGTGTGCCCGCGGGAGCCCTCTGCGCCGCCGCACGCGCCGTGCGGACCGTTCGCGCGGCGCTCGGCGAGAACGGAGAGCCGGCAGTCCTCGAGTACGCGCAGCTCGCGCACCACGCCGTCGCCGCCACGACGCGCACCGCCACCGCCTGAGCCCGTGCGCAGTTGCCAGCGCTCGACGCGCAGCGGATACGAGAGCTCGAGTGCCTCGACCGGCGTGATGAGCGTGTTCGACATCGCGACGTGCACGGCCGACGGGCCGTCCGCATCCGCGCAAGCGCCTTGCCCGCCGCCGATCGTCTCGTAGTACGTGAACCCGTCGTTGCCGAGCGCGACGTTGTTCATGGTTCCCTGTCCGCATGCGTAGTCGCCGAACGCGGAGAAGACGACGTCGACGATACGCGACGACGTCTCCGTGTTCCCCGCGACCACGGCCGCAGGCGGGCCGGCGTTGACGAGGCAGCCTTCCGGCGCGGTGACGGTGACCGGCGCGAACGCGCCGCCGGATGCTGGGAGATCGGGCTCGGTCAGGCAGCGCACGACGAAGTAACACGCGGAGCGCGTCACCGACAGCGGGCAGTTGAGGTTGTACGCGTCCTGCGGTGAAGTGCCGTCGAAGTCGATGCGGATCTCGTCGCCCGCAATCTCGACGGTCGCGCGGATCGTCAGCTCGCCTTCGACGCCTTCGACGACGTCCTCGGCGGACCGCCGCCCGTCGGGCAGTACTGCGATCGCCGCGCGCACCATGCGCTCCGAGTACGCGTACAGCTCGTCCATCGCCGCCTCGACGCGGTCGCGTCCGCGCCGTGCGCACAGATCGTCAATGCGCCGCTCGGCGAGACGGTGGGCGGCCATCTGCGCACGCAGGTCGCCGCGGCGCTCGTCCGGGTTGCGCGCGTTCGAGACGAAGACTTTCAACACTTCGCTCGTGAGCAGCGTCGGCGGGATGATCAGTCCCTCCTGGTACAGCTCGCGCGAGAACGCGGGCAGGCTCGCCGGCTCCATCCCGCCGACGTCGGCGTGGTGCGCACGCGAGACGGCGTAGCCGAGCGCGGTGCGCGATACGAGCGTCACGTCCGGCAGGTGCGTGCCGCCGGTGAAGGGGTCGTTGAGGATGCACACGTCGCCCGGCTCGAGGCCGAGTGACATCGCGGCGGCGACCGCGTCCGGCATCGCGCCGAGATGGACGGGGATGTGCTCCGCCTGCGCGACCATCCGTCCGGCCTCGTCGAAGATCGCCGTCGAGCAGTCGCGCCGCTCCTTGATGTTCGCCGAGAAGGCAGAGCGGATGAGCACGGCGCCCATCTCCTCCGCGACGGCGCGCAGCGCGCTGCCGATCACCTGCAGCTCGACGTTCATGCGGACCTGCACTCGATGCGTGCCTGTCCGAATGCGCGGAACCGCCCGCTCGCGAACGGCTCGACGAGCAGGTCGGCGAGCGCAGCGGCGAGTTTGCGCGCGTCGCCGGCGATCGAGATGTAGCCAAGCTCCGCGGCATCACCTTCAAGCCGCCACTCGATGCCGACCGCGCGCTCGTGGAGCAGCTCGAGGGTCGACTCCCAGCGGACCGGGACGACGCCGCCTGCCTGCGCAACCATCTCCTCGGCGGTGAACTCGAAGCGCGCCGACGCCTTCTCCCAGTACTCCGCGTCGGCGGGGAACCGGCGGACGAAGAGCGCCCCGACGCGCGTGAAGCCGAGCTCCTCGACGACCGGCGTGAACTTGGCGTCGACGTCCGCGAGGCCGAGCTGAAGGTCGTTCCCCTCCATCGAGAACGCCCTCATCGCCGCAGCACCAGTGTTCCGTCATCGTTCGTCTCGCCACTCCAGCCGTCGGGAATCCAGACCGTGGCACCGTCCAACTCGACACGTCCTGGGGTCAGACCCCTGGCCGTGCCTGAAAGGGACACCGCAGGCCCCGGAGTGACCTCAGCGGTCCGGACTGCGACGAGCTCGATCGTGCGCGACGCTTCGGCGTAGCCGTAACGCTCTTCGTGTGCGACATGGAACGCCGTCGCGAGGTCCGGCTGCAGCGGCACGGTCAGCTCGAACGACTGTCCCCGATAGCGCAGGTCGGCCTCGCCCTCTTCGGGCAGCTTGCGCAGGTCGTCGAGCGGGCGCACGTGCGAGACGACGCGGTCGCGCCGCTCGTCGCTCGCGACGAGCCCGAGCGCGGAAAGCACGCCGGCCGCCTCGGGGACGAGCACGGCCTCGATCCCGAGCTCCTCGGCGAGCGCACACGCATGCAGCGGGCCGGCGCCGCCGAAGGCGACGAGCGCGAAGTCGCGCGGATCGTGACCGCGCTCGACGGACACGACCCGTAGCGCGCGCAGCATCTCTGCGTTGACGACCTCGACGACTGCCGCCGGATCTACTCCTGCGAGCGCACGCTCGGCCGCGTCGTGATCGAGCACGAGCCCGCCGGGCAGCTCGGCCGGCAGCCGCCCGAGCAAGAGGTTGGCGTCCGTCACCGTTGCCCCGCCGCCCGCGCCGTAACACGCAGGCCCCGGATGCGCGCCTGCACTCTCCGGCCCGACGCGGATCGCACCGCCCGCGTCGACGCGCACGAGCGAGCCGCCGCCCGCGCCAACGGTGTGCAGGTCGACGCTGGGCAGCCGGATCGGAAAGCCGCCGACGTCGCGCTCGTGCACGCGCGCGGCTCGACCGCCGGGAAGGAGGCACACGTCGGTCGACGTGCCGCCCATGTCGAACGCGAGCGCATGCTCGAAGCCCGCGCGCTGCGCGACGAGGCCCGCGCCGACGACGCCGCCTGCGGGACCGGAGACGAGGATGCGGGCCGGATGCGCAGCCGCCTCCTCGACGGAGACGACGCCGCCCGACGAGAGCATGACGAGCGGCTCCGGCAGGTCAGCATCCCGCGCGGCTTCGGCGAGCGCACGCAGATAGCGCGCAGCGACCGGCACGAGATATGCATCGGCCGCTGTCGTTGCCGCGCGCTCGTACTCGCGAAACTCGGGCGCGACCTCGTGCGAGGCGACGACGTGCACGTGCGGATGCCGCCGGCGCAGCTCCTCTGCGACGGCGGTCTCGTGCCCACCGTCACGGAACGAGAAGAGGAGGCAGACGGCGACCGTCTCGACGTCGCGCAGGTCGGGCAGCGTCGCGAAGTCGAGCGCCTCGAGCTCGCCGTCAGGCCCGAGCCGTCCGCGCACGCCGTGGCAGCGCTCGAGCGGGACGAGCGGCTCCGGATGTTCCGCGCACAAGCGATACAGATGCGCGCGCGTCTGGCGGCGCAGGTGCAGCAGATGCTCGAAGCCCTCGTTGCCGACATACGCAGCGCGCGCGCCGCGGCGCTCGAGCAGCGCGTTCGTCGCGACCGTCGTCCCGTGCGCGAACCGAGTGACTCCCTCGGCGCCGACCGCGCGTGCGGCGGCGAGCACCGATTCCTCTTGCCGCGCGGCAGTCGGAACCTTCGCGGTGCGCACGACGCCGCCGTCGAGCAGCACGGCGTCCGTGAACGTCCCGCCCACGTCGACGCCGAGGATCGCCACGCGCGTACTCTGCATCGCCGTGCCGATCCGCGCCTTTCTCTTCGACTTCGACGGCTTGATCCTCGACACGGAGACGGCGTCGCGCGCCGGCTGGGAGTGGCTGTACGAGCGGCACGGCCACCGGCTGCCGCGCGAGCAGTGGGCGACACTCGTCGGGACGATCGGTGCGCCGTTCGACCCGATGGACCACCTCGAGGAGCTCGTCGGCGAGCCGCTCGAGCGTGACGCGCTGAACGAGGAGCGCTATGCACACGAGCTCACGCTGATCGAGGCGGAGGAGCTGCGGCCCGGCATCGCCGACTACCTCGCCGAGGCAAAGCGACGCGGCATCAGGTGCGCGATCGTCTCGAGCTCGTCGCGCCGCTGGATCGACATGCATCTCGCGCGGCTCGAGCGCACCGTCGACTGGGACGCGATCGTCGCCGCCGACCACGACACGTCGCGCGCAAAGCCGCGGCCCGACCTCTACCTCGAGACGCTCGAGCAGCTCGACGTGGCCGCGGCGGAGGCGATCGCATTCGAGGATTCGGTGAACGGCATCCGCGCCGCGCAGGCGGCCGGAATCTTCTGCGTCGCGATCCCGAACAGCGTCACACGCGACTTCGCGCTCGACGAGGCCGACCTATTCGTGGAATCGCTTGCGAAGCTCCCTCCCGTCGATCTAGTGTCACGGTTCGAATGATGAGCGGGTCCCAGGCAACCCACATCGACGAGATCGCAGCGGAGAAGTGGCCGTACTGGGCGCCGATCCGGCATCACTTCGACATCAAGACGTTTGGGATCAACGCCTGGCGAGGCACCGACGGCGACGAGGTGATCAAGCGTCACCACGAACAGGAGAGCGGTGCGCCGGAGCTCTACTTCGTCGTCAGCGGCTGCGCGACGTTCACGATCGGCGACGCGGACGTCGACGCGCCGGCGGGCACGCTTGTCTACTGCAGCGACCCGAACGTCGAGCGGCTGGCGGTTGCGACAGAGGAAGGCACTGCGATCCTCTCGATCGGCGCCGCCGCCGAGGGGCAGGCGTTCGAGCCGGTCGGCTGGGACACGTCGTACCTCGAGGGCTGATCCTCCCTATCGTGTGCCGCGGAGCGGCCGAGGCCGGTGCCTCAACCGGTCTTCAAAACCGGTACGGCGGTGCAACCCACCGCTAGGTCAGTTCGACTCTGGCGCCGCTCCGTCGAGCCGTTTCCGCCCGCACCCATTGCCTCGGTTGAGGGGCTGTGCTGGACCTGTGGATCGGGAACCCCTACACTCGGTTCGTGAATACACCGGTCAGCAGCCTTCTTGACCGCCGGGTCTACGGCATGCTTCAAGTCGATCAGCTGCTCTCTCTGAAGCATGGAACTGCCAGCCGTTGGATCGACGGCTACACGCGCGCCGGTAAGCGGTATCCGCCCGTCGTCCGCGTGGAGCCGACTGGCGATGAAATCGTCACGTGGGGGGAGTTCGTCGAGACTCGGTTGCTTGCCGAATACCGGAACGCCGGGGTGTCGCTCCTGCGTATGCGACCGGCGGTCGACCAGCTCCGTGAGACCTTTCACCCGATCTATCCGCTCGCTCACGCGCGCCCGTACCTGGACATCGCAGGTCGCGAACTCGTGCTCAAAGTGCAGGAGCTGGTCGGACTCGACCGCGAACTTCAGCTCGTCGTTGTCCGAAACAATCAGGTGGTACTCGCGGAATCGGCAGATAAATTCGCGCGCGCCGCGATATTCGGGCAGAAGGACGGGGTCGTTGAGATGCTTCGCCCGGTAACTGAGATCGAGGAAGTCGTGATGGATCCCCTGCGCCAATTTGGTGAGCCCATCATCGCTGATCGCGGTGTGCGCACCGAGATCATCAGCGAGCAGTTGCGCGCCGGCGAGTCCATCGACTCAATCGCCTCTCTTTACGAGCTCTCGAGGCCGCTGATCGAAGCAGCCTTGCGGTACGAGCTCGTTCGCAGCGGCATCGCCGCCTGACACACCCGTGCCGCCCGAACCGGGGGAGTTGCGTTTCTTCGCGGATGAAAGCGTGCTCGGGCTTGGCAAGGTGCTGACGATCGCGAGGCGAGACTTCATCCACGCAGGTCATCCGCTGATCCCCGAGGTGCCAACGGGCGCGCTTGATCCTGTCTGGATGCCCGAGGTGGCTGCACGTGACCTCGTTGTGATCGCACGTGACCGTCATATTCGAACCAAACCCGCAGAACTCGAACTCCTACGAATGCACGCCTTGCGCGTGTTCTGGATCGCTGGAAAGCGCGACCTCACGACTTGGGACTATCTCGTGCGAGTAGTCAAACGATGGGACGAGATCGAACGAATCGTCGCGACACGTGGCGCGGGGCCCTGGTTTGTCGCCATTAACGAGACGGGCCTCCGCGACATCCCGATCCCATAAGAAGCAGCTCCGGGCTCGCGTACTACTCGCCGCGCAGCTCGTCGATCGCCGCTCGGCCCTGCTCATGCACTTCGCGGCGGCGCGCTTCCGGGTCGAGCGGCTCTGACGCCGGCTCTGGTTCAGGCTCTTCCACTCGCGTCTCGGCGAGCTTCGCGCGCAGCTCCTCCGCCGGATCGGCGGCCGGCTCGGGACGCTTGCGGAGCGCGCGATATGCGGCCCCTGCTCCCACCGCTCCCGCGAGCCAACCAAAGACCCGTTTCACGGCGCCGATGCTACAGTGGCCCCCGCTTCCTGCCCCGTCAACGCGCCGTTCCGTCCCGAGCGGCGCAGGCAGTCGGGGCCGACTCAGACCGTGGGAAGGTGGTGAACTCGGGACTGTGACGACGTACGAGATTTTGCTCATGCTGGACCCCGAGCTCGCCGAGGCGCGGCAGGACGAGCTGATCAAGCGCGTCCGCACCCTCGTCGAGAACGGCGGCGGCACGTGGCGCAGCCACGACGCGTGGGGCCGGCGCCGCCTCGCGTACGAGATCGACAAGAAGCCCGAGGGCGTGTACCACCTCGTCGTCTTCGAATCTTCGGGCGAGACGCTCGACGAGGTCTCGCGCGTCCTGAAGATCGACGATGCGGTGCTGCGCCACCTTGCGACGCGCCACATCGAGGGCTCGCGCACGAGCGCGCCCCGAGACGACACGCCCGCCCCGGCGCCCGTGGCGGCGGCTGTGGCTGCCGTCCCCACCGACGAGTACCCTGCTCCGAACACACGTTCGGACGAAGAGGAGTAGGAGGAGCCCCATGGCCAACATCAATCGCGTCGTGCTCGTCGGCAACCTGACGAAGGACCCCGAGCTGCGCACCACGCCGAGCGGAACCTCGGTCTGCAAGCTGCGCGTCGCCGTCAACACGCGCCAGAAGGACTCGACCACCGGAGAGTGGGGCGACAAGCCCAACTACTTCGACGTCACGGTCTGGGGCAACCAGGCCGAGAGCTGCGCGCAGTACCTCTCCAAGGGACGCCCGATCGGCGTCGACGGACGCCTCGACTGGCGCGAGTGGGAGGCGCAGGACGGGACGAAGCGCCAGGCGGTCGAGATCATCGCCGACACCGTCCAGTTCCTCGGCAGCCGTGGGGATAGCCCCGGCGCAGAGGGTGGCAATCAGTTCGTGCCGGCCGGCGCGGCGGCGGAGCGCGCCGACTTCCCGGCCGCGGCCACCGACGACGACATCCCGTTCTGATGGCGAGAGAGCAGAAGCAGAAGGCACCGCAGCGCAAGCGCCCCGGCGGCCCCGCAGGGCCGATCCGGCGGCGCAACTGTTACTTCTGCAAGGAGAAGATCGCGGAGGTCGACTACAAGAACGTCAACCAGTTGCGCCGCTACATCTCCGAGCGCGGCAAGATCCGCAGCCGTCGCATCACCGGCGCGTGCCGGCGCCACCAGGTGCAGGTCGCGCAGGCCGTGAAGCGCGCACGCGAGATGGCGCTCCTGCCGTACGTCGCCGAGGGGGCCGACGACCGCGAGCGCGGCGGAGGCCGCGGCCGCCGCGACGACAGGGACCGGGACCGTTGACGGTGCCCACTCAGGAAATAGTTAGGGCGTCCCTGGCGGCTGCAAAGCGTCGCGCTACTGCGTCCTCGGTCGCGGCGATAGCGACAGCTATCGCCGCTCCCTGCGTCGTTGTATCGCTCGCTTTTCGCTCGCCAGGAACGCGAAACCATTCCCTGAGGGGGCACTGATGCAGGTCATCCTGCTGAAGGACGTCGAGAAGGTCGGGCTGCGTGGCGACGTCGTGTCGGTTGCGCGCGGATATGCACGCAACTTCCTCCTTCCCCGCAAGCTCGCGGAGGAGGCGACCGACGCGCGCGTCGCCGAGCTCGGGAAGCGCGATGCGCAGCGCGCGCGGCACGAGGCGAAGACGGCCGACGAGGCACAGGCGATCGCCGACACGCTCGCGAAGGCTGAGCTTCGCTTCGAGGTGAAGGCAGGCCCCACGGGTTCGCTCTTCGGTTCGGTCACGCCCACCGACATCGCCGACGAGCTCTGGAAGACGCAGAAGATCCGCGTCGACCGGCGGAAGATCGGCACCGACAACATCAAGCGGATCGGCCGCTACGAGATTCCGATCGACCTCTTCCAGGATGTGCAGGTCGCGGTGAAGACGCTCGTGATCCCCGAGGGCGGCGAGCTGCCGTCCGACGAGGAGCTCGAGGCGATGGCGGCAGCCGAGCTCGCCGCGCAGCAGGCCGCAGCACCACCCGAGTCGGCGGCCGCGGAGGAATGGGAGCTGATCGAGGAAGAGGTCACCCCCACCGCGGCTGAGCGTGCGGAGGAATCCGCGTCGGACGACTTCGACACGGACGTCGAAGCGGCCGCCGAGAACCAGGAGATCTAAAGCTTCCCAACAGGCCTGTGGATCTCCGCGGGAACTTCCCGCGTAGAGCGGTTGATCTGTCCACAGACGCTCCGTCCGACCCCCCTGCAAGCATGGTCGATTCCCCTGCAAATGGCAGGAAAAGACATGCTCAAAAAGAACCCTTCAACAGGTGGCGGACGGCCCGCGCGCGTGCTGGAATCGACGTCCGTGGCCCAGCTTGCCCCCGTCCCTGCGAACGCGTCCGTACCGCCGCAAAACTTAGAAGCCGAAGAGAGCGTCCTCGGCGCGATGATGATCTCGCCCGGCGCGATCGGGGCCGTCAGCGAGATCGTCGACGCGTCCGACTTCTACCGCGAATCGCACGCGAAGGTCTACCGCGCTGCGCTCGCGCTGTACGCGAAGGGCGAGCCGGTCGACGCGATCACGCTCACCGACCAGCTCGAGGAACGCGGCGAGCTCGAGGACGTCGGCGGCCGGGTGCGCCTGCACGAGCTCGCGGCGCTCGTGCCTGCATCCGCGAACGCCGCGCACTATGCGCGCATCGTCCACGAGACGGCGACGCTGCGCGGGCTCATCCGCGCCGGCGGCGAGATCGCGCGCCTCGGCTGGGACCGGCCGGGCGAGACCCACGATCTCGTCGACCAGGCCGAGCAAATCGTCTTCGACCTCTCGCAGCAGCGTGTTACCGGGGAGTTCACGCACATCGACCAACTGCTGAAAGAGAGCTTCGAGCGCATCACCGCGCTGTACGAGGCCGGCGCCGACGTCACCGGCACGCCGTCCGGGTACCGCGACCTCGACCGGCTCACGTCCGGCTTCCAGCCCGGCAACCTCATCATCGTCGCCGCGCGCCCGTCGATGGGGAAGTCGGCGCTCGCACTGTGCATGGCCGCGAACATCGCGCTTCGCCACGGCGTTCCAGTCGGGTTGTTTACGCTCGAGATGTCGAAGGAGGAAGTGACGCAGCGCCTCATGTGCAGCGAGGCGAAGGTCGAGTCGCAGCGCCTGCGCAACGGCAAGCTCGCGCCCGACGACTGGCCGCGGCTCACCGCTGCCTGCGACAAGCTCGCGAAGGCGCCCATCTACGTCGACGACACGGGCTCGATCAACATGATGGAAATCCGGTCGAAGGCGCGGCGCCTGAAGTCGCGTCATCCCGATCTCGGCCTGATCGTCGTCGACTACTTGCAGCTCATGAGCTCCGCCGGCACCGCCGAAAACCGCGTGCAGGAGGTGTCGCAGATCTCGCGCTCGCTCAAGATCCTCGCGCGGGACCTCGACGTGCCGATCCTCGCGCTGTCTCAGCTCTCGCGCGCGGTCGAGGCGCGCACCGACAAGCGTCCGCTCCTTTCCGACCTGCGCGAGTCCGGCTCGCTCGAGCAGGACGCCGACCTCGTCGTCTTCATCTATCGCGACGAGTACTACAACGAGGAGTCCGACCAGCAGGGGCTCGCCGAGGTGATCCTGTCCAAGCACCGGAACGGCCCGACCGACTCGGTGAAGCTGTCGTTCCTCAAGCGGTATGCGAAGTTCGCGGACCTGGCGGCCGCGTGACGTGAGCGGGCAGGTCATCGGCATCGCCGCCCACGCCACGTCGTTCACCGCCGTCTGTGACCGATGCGCGGAGCTCGATGCGCGCGAGGGTTGGTCCGGCCCGACCTTCGCGGGCCGGCTCGACCTCGACCTCGACACGGGCGTCTTCCTCTGCCGGCGGGGCCACCAGGTGCGGGTCATGCGGGCAGAGCCGCAGGGGCAAACCGAGCTCGCCGCCGCCTCGTAGTCCTGGCATGCAGAAAAAACGACAGTCGACGGCGCTCGTTGCCGCCGCTATCGCCGTCGCGCTCGCACTCGCAGGTGGGGCCGCCGCAGCACTGCTGGGGCGCAGCTCAGCCGCGACGACGACGATCAAGGTGACCGAGCGTGAGTACCACATCGCGCTCTCGACCACGACACCGGCCGCCGGCACGATCACCTTCAGCATCCGCAATGCCGGCCATATCACGCATCAGTTCGACGTGAGCGGCGGCGGGCTGACGGCGATCGCGAAGGCCGGCGCGATCAGGCCGGGCACCACGAAGAGCTTGACCGTCAAGCTCGCCGGTGGAACCGTCAAGGTCTGGTGCCCCTTGCCCGGCCATGCGGCGCTCGGCATGAGGGCGACGCTGAGGGTCAAGGGCGCATCGTCGCCGACGCCGACCCCGAGCCCGACGACGACCAACTCGTATACCTGGGGCTAGACCGCTAACCGGCCCGCTCTTCGCGGGCTTCGCGGCCGCCGCGATCGGCGGGCCGATCGCGCTCATCAGCTTCCTTCCCGGCGCCGCCGGGGAGGGAGCTGACTCTGCGGGTCTCGTCGTCCTGCTTGCGGTCGCGGTCTTCGTCGTCCCGCTCGCGATCTGGCTCGCGTTCTCGCAGCGGATCGTCTCGCCCGGCGGATTGAGCGCGTTCGTGGGCGCCGCTGCGGGCCGACGCGCCGCGGTCGCGCACGGCTGGATCTGGGCGCTCGCGTACTTCCTCTATCTGCCGTACACGGTCACGTTCGTTGTGTACGACGTCTTGCAGCCCGTCTTCCCCGGCATCCACTCCTACCGTGCGACGCTCGAGCTCCTCCTGCCCGCACTGCTCGTGCTCTTCGTGTTCGCACCGGTGCGCATCGTCGTCGCCGCGCTCGGCGTGCTCGCGGCGGCCCAGCTCGTTGCGCTGCTCGTGCTCGCGGGCTTCGAGTTCGCGCACACGAGCGCGCCCTTTGCGTCGCATCCGACCGTGAACACGACAGGTCGCGCCACGGGAGGGGTCGCGCTCCTCTTCGTGTGCGCGAGCCTGCCGCTCTTCCTCGGCGCAGAGGTGCAAGGCGGTGCGCGGATCGTGCGCCGCGGCCTCGCTGCCGCGTTCGCGATCGTCGCCGCGTGCTTCTTCGTGGCAGCGCTCCCACTTGCGGGTGTTCCCGATGCGCTCCGCAACGCCGCCGTGCCGGGCGCGGCGATCGCGCAGGCGTATTCCGGCCGCCCGTTCGCGGTCGTCATCGGCCTGCTCACCGCGGCCAGCGCGCTCGTGCTGATCGTCGCCGAGTACCTCGCGCTCGCACGCCTGCTGCACTGGCTGCACGGCCCGCCGGTGCGTTCGGTGCTCGCGTGGATCGCCGTGCCGTTCATCGCAGCCGACGCGATCTCGCTCGTCGATCCGAGCGGCTTCTACGACAACCTGATCAAGCCGTCGCTCGGCGCGCTCTTCGTCTCGCAGCTCATCGTCTTTCTCGTGTTTCCGCGGTTCCGGCGGGGTGCGCTCGCCCTCGCCGGGGCGGCAATCGCCTCTGGCCTCGCCGGCTGGGGCCTGTACACGCTCATCTGGAGCTCAGCCGCGACATAGGGCACTATTCGGGTCGTGCCTGCGACCGTTGTCGTCGGGGCGCAGTGGGGCGACGAGGGCAAGGGCAAGATCGTCGACCTGCTCGCTCAGCAGTCCGATCTCGTCTGCCGCTACCAAGGCGGCCCGAACACGGGCCACACGATCGTCGTCGGCGAGGAGACGTTCAAGATCCGCCAAGTCCCGACCGGGATCATCGCCCGCAAGCCGTCGGTCATCGGCAACGGCTGCGTCATCGACCCGGAGGTGCTGATCGGCGAGCTCGACATGTTCACTGAGCTCGGCTACCCGACGGAGGAAGTCTTCGTCTCGGGAAACGCGCATCTGATCATGCCGTGGCACGTCGCGATCGACCAAGCGAGCGAGCGCCGCCTCGGCAACCTTCAGATCGGCACGACGAAGCGCGGGGTCGGGCCTGCGTACGCCGATAAGGCGTCGCGCATCGGCATCCGGGTGCAGGACGTTCTCGACGCGAAGATCCTCCGGCAGAAGATCGAGGTCGCGCTCGCGGAGAAGAACCTTTGGCTCGAGCGCATCTACGAGGTCGAGCCGTTCGACCTGGAAGACGTCGCGAGCCGCTACGAGGTGTACGCGCAGCGTTTGCGCACGCATGTGCGCGACACGTCGCTCATCGTCGACGAGGCGCTGCGTGCAGGCCGCGAGGTCCTCTTCGAAGGCGCGCAAGCGACGCTCCTCGACCTCGACCACGGAACGTATCCCTTCGTCACCTCGTCGAACCCGACCGCGGGCGGCGCAGCAGTCGGCAGCGGAATCGGCCCGACGCGCATCGACGCGGTCATCGGCGTTGCGAAGGCCTACGTGACGCGGGTCGGCGAGGGGCCGTTCCCCTCCGAGATCGTGGGCGCGGAGCAGGAGCGTGTGCGCGAGCTCGGCGGAGAGTTCGGCACCGTCACCGGTCGTAGCCGCCGCTGTGGTTGGCTTGACCTCGTCGCGCTGCGCTACGCCGTGCGCGTGAACGGGATCGACCGGCTCGCACTGACGAAGCTCGACGTGCTTTCGCACTTCGCCGAGCTGCCGGTGTGCGTGCGCTACCGCCTGCCGGACGGAACGGAGACCGAGCATTTCCCCGCGCATCAGAGCGACTTCCACGCCGCGCAGCCGGTGTACGAGACGCTGGCGGGCTGGGAGGAGCCGCTCGACGGATGCGCCTCCGTCGACGAGCTGCCGCCCGCAGCGCGCGCCTACGTCGACTTCGTCGAGCGCGAGCTCGAGGTCGACGTCACGTTGATCGGCACGGGCGCGGAACGCGAGAGCGTTCTCACGCGCGCCTGAGATCCGCGGGCGCGTTCACGTTCGCGAGCTCGGCGGAATCGACCTCGACGATCGCGACGTCGAGGTCGCGGATCGCACGGTGAATCGAGAGTTCGCCGCCGGTGAGTGCGGGAAGCGCCGACTTGCGATACGCGCCGGGTAGCGGACCGGTCGGCGTGACGGCCGCGTCGCGACACGCCGCGCCCAGCGAACGCAGCGTGTCGGCGGTCACGTAGGGGACGTCGACCGGCAGAACGACCACGACATCGTGGCGCGCCGCACGCAGGCCGGCGACGAGGCCGTGGATCGCCGCGCGCTCCTCGACGCCGTCGGCCAGCACGGGGAACGGAAGGGTCTCGTCGCCTTTGCCGACCGCGATCCGCTCGTCACACGCTTCCCCGAGCACGCGCCACGCTCGTTCCGCGAGCGTCTCCTCGCCGATGCGCGCTAGCGCCTTCGGCGAGCCGAAGCGTGTGCTCGCGCCGCCGACGAGCAGCACGCCGGTCACGCCGTGATGCGCCACGTCTCGGTGTAGACGTTCGCGGAGCCGTCGCGCACGAACCCGCAGAGCGTAATGCCGCGGTCGCCGGCGAGCTCGACGGCGAGGCTCGACGGTGCACCGACCGCAACCATGATCGGGCATCCGGCGACTGACGCTTTCTGCACGAGCTCGAACGAGAGGCGCCCGCTGACGCACAGCACCGAGTCTGCGAGCGGCAGACGACCCGCGGAGAACGCCCAGCCGACGACCTTGTCGAGCGCGTTGTGACGGCCAACGTCCTCGCGCACGCACGCGAGGGTGCCGTCGGGATCGAACAGCCCGGTGGCGTGCAGCCCGCCGGTCGCGGCGAAGGCTGCCTGCGACTCCCGCAAGCGCTCCGGCAGCGCCGACACGAGCGCGAGCGGCACGCGCAACTGCGACTCGACGCGCGGCGCTTCGACGGCGACCGCTTCGAGCGCGCCCTTGCCGCACACGCCGCACGACGACGACGTGTAGAAGCTCCGCTGCAGCCGCGCCGGATCGAAGCTCGGCGCATCGACCTCGACCGTGTTCGCCGCGAGGTCGTCGGGCAGGCGCGCACTCGAAGGCTGCAGGCCCTCCGAGAGGCAGAAGCCGAGCGCGAGCTCTTCGTCGTTTCCCGGCGTGCGCATCGTCACGGCGACAGGCGTGGCGCCGATGCGGATCTCGAGCGGCTCCTCGACCGCGACGCGGTCGCTCTCCGTCGTCCCGCCCGGGAGGCGCACGACGTCGATCGCCGCTGCCGAATAGGGCGGGGCCTCCATGGTGGAAGCCTATGCTGCCCCGGTGAGAGTGCTCGTCGTCGGCTCGGGAGGACGCGAGCATGCACTCACGTGGGCGCTCGCGCGCAGCCCCGGCGTGACCGATCTGCACGCTGCCCCGGGCAACCCCGGCATCGCGTCGCTCGCGAGCTGCCATCCCGTGCGCGCCCAGGATGCGTCGTCGCTCGTGCCGCTCGCCGTCGAACTGGATGCCGATCTCGTCGTCGTCGGCCCCGAGGCGCCGCTCGTCGCCGGCGTCGCCGACGAGCTGCGGCAGCGCGGCGTCGGCGTCTTCGGCCCGAGCGCGGCCGCCGCTCAGATCGAAGGGTCGAAGAGGTTCGCGAAGGACGTCATGGATGCCGCCGGCGTTCCGACCGCGCGCACGCTCGCCGTCGCACGTCCCCCGTGTGTCGTCAAGGCGGACGGGCTCGCGGCCGGCAAGGGCGTCTGGGTGTGCACGACGCAGGACGAGCTCGACGCCGGGCTGCGGGCAGCCGAGGCGCTCGGCCAGCCGTTCCACGTGGAGGAGTTGCTCGAAGGCGAAGAGGTGTCGGTCTTCGCGCTCTGCGACGGTCGAACGGCGCTCACGCTGCCCGCCGCACAGGACTACAAGCGCATCGGCGACGGCGACGAGGGGCCGAACACCGGCGGTATGGGCTCGTACTCACCTGCGCCCAGCCTGTCGGACGCGGCGGTCGAGGAGCTCGTCGAGCTCGTGCATCGGCCGGTGCTCGCAGAGCTCGAGCAACGACGCATACCGTTTCGAGGAGCGCTCTTTGCCGGCCTGATGCTGACGGACGACGGCCCGCGCGTGCTCGAGTTCAATTGCCGCTTCGGCGACCCCGAGACGCAGTCGCTCGTGCCCCGCCTCGAAGGCGATCTCTTCGAAGCGCTCGCGGCCTCGGCGACCGGTGACCTCCTCGGCGTCGAGCTTTCGGTTGCGCGCCAATCGGCGGTCACGGTCGTTCTCGCCGCGCCGGACTATCCCGAGCGCGGTGACTCGGGCACACCGATCACAGGCGTAGAGGCAGCGGAGGAGACCGGCGCACACGTCTTCCACGCGGGCACGGCGCTGCAGAGCGGTCGCCTCGTTACGAACGGCGGTCGCATCCTGAACGTCACCGGGCTCGGCGATTCGCTTGCCTCCGCGCGTGCAACCGCGTACGAGGCGGCGATGCGCATACATTTCGACGGCATGCGCTTCCGCAAAGACATCGCTCATGCCTGAGGCCCCTGGAGGCGCACCGCTCCCGGCCGGCGAAGCCGGCCTCCGCGGTGCGCTCTCGCCGCTGACGGCGCGATACGGCGCTCGCTCGGCTCGGTCGTACTCGATGTACTGCCCTCGCCTCGCTCGCTTGTCTCGCTTGCCAGCGACGAGCCAGGAGCCCCAGGGTGCCTGACATCAAGGTCGGCATCCTCGTCGGCTCCGAGTCCGACCGCGAGCGCATGCAGTCCGCCCTCGACGTGCTCGACGAGCACGGGATCGGCTACGAGTTCGAGGTTCGCTCGGCGCATCGCACGCCGGACGCGGTCGCGGAGTATGCGCGCACCGCGCGCGGCCGCGGCCTGCGCGTGCTGATCTGCGGCGCGGGCCTCTCCGCAGCGCTTCCGGGCGCCGTCGCCGCGCACACCGACCTTCCCGTCATCGGCGTGCCGCTCCGCTCGAGCATGAGCGTGCTCGACGGGCTCGACGCGCTGCTCGCGATCGCGCAGATGCCCCCCGGCGTTCCGGTCGCGACGGTCGGCGTCGACAACGCGCGCAATGCAGCCGCGCTCGCCGTGCGGATTCTGGGCAGCTAGTCCGCGGAGCGGATGTTCGTCAGCGCCGCCGGCACGTAGGACGCCGGGCCGCGGCCGACCGACTCGAGCCGGCGGCGAAGAGTGCAGCGGCGACGGCGAAGAATATCGCAGCCCGCTTGTAAAGCAGGTCTCTACAACTTTCACAGAACAGAACTTCTGGAACGTAGCCTCGGTCCGGGCGACCTGCACTCCCCCGAACGAGGGAGCGCCGCGGCACGGCCACCAGCAGAGGCCCGCTGTAGATTGTCTTCAGTGATCGACCGCTACTCGCGCCCAGCCATGGCCAAGATTTGGGCGACAGAGGGGCGTTTTGCAGCGTTCCTCGAGGTCGAGAAGGCGGCAACGCAAGCGTGGGAACAGCTTGGGGTTGTGCCGCCAGAGGCGGCACGTGTGGTTGCCTCGGCTGAGCCGCCGACTCCGGCTCGCGTGGCCGAGCTGGAGGCCACGCTCCACCACGATGTTGCCGCCTTCGTCGATGCGGTCGCCGAAACACTCGGGCCCGAGGGCCGCTGGTTCCACTATGGACTCACCTCCTCCGACGTCGTCGATACCGCATTGGCGCTGCAGATCCGCGAGGCCGGCGCGCTGCTCGTCGAGGGAATCGACCGCGCGCTCGCGGCAGTGACCGCGCCCGCCGAGGAGCACAAGCTGACGCTGCAGATGGGCCGCACGCACGGCGTGCATGCGGAGCCGACGACGTTCGGACTGAAGCTCGCCGGCTGGGCGTTCGAGCTGGAGCGCAACCGGCGGCGCGTCGTGCGCGCGCTCGAAGGGATGCGCGTCGGCAAGCTCTCGGGCGCCGTCGGCACGTATGCGGCAACCGATCCGGAGCTGGAGCGGATCGCGTGCGGGCGGCTCGGTCTCGAGCCCGCCCCGAGCTCGACGCAGATCCTCCAGCGCGACCGGCATGCAGAGCTGCTGACAACGCTCGCGATCGTCGCGTCCTCGCTCGACAAGTTCGCGCTCGAGATCCGCCACCTCGCGCGCACCGAGGTGGCAGAGGTGCAGGAGCCGTTCGGCCGCGAGCAGAAGGGCTCGTCCGCGATGCCGCACAAGCGGAACCCTGTCGTCGCGGAGCGCATCTGCGGCCTCGCCCGCGTCGTACGCGGTGCCGCGCTCGTCGGCCTCGAGAACGTCGCTCTCTGGCACGAGCGGGACATCTCCCACTCCTCCGCCGAGCGCGTCGTCATCCCCGACGCGTTCCTCGCGCTCGACTACATGCTCGACAGGTTTGCATGGCTGATGGACGGCCTCGTCGTGCGCGCGGAACGGATGCGGCGCAACCTCGAGGCGAGCCACTACCTCTTCTTCAGCCAGCGCGTCCTACTTGCGCTCGTCGAGTCCGGCCTGCAGCGCGACGAGGCGTATCGGCTCGTGCAGCGCAATGCGATGCGCGCGTGGGACGAAGAGCTCGACTTTCGCGAGCTCGTACGCAACGACGGCGACATCGCGTCGCGCGTCGACCTCGATGCTGCTTTCGACCTCGATTCGTACACGCGCCACGTCGACACCGTGTTCGCCCGTCTGCACTAGGAGGAAGCCGTTCATGCCTGAAACCCACGTCGCGTCCGGGAAGGTTCGCGAGCTCTATGCGCTCGACGACGACCGCCTCTTGCTCGTCGCCAGCGATCGCATCTCCACCTTCGACGTCGTGCTTCCCACCGAGATCCCGGACAAGGGACGCGTGCTCACCGGCCTCTCCGGCTTCTGGTTCACGCTGCTGCATTCGATCGTGCCGAACCACATGCTCGCGATCCGCGAAGACGGGCGCTCGATGGAATGCAAGCGGCTCGAGATGCTGCCGATCGAGTGCGTCGTGCGCGGCTATCTCGCCGGCTCGGGCTGGAAGGACTACCAGGCGACCGGAGCGACGTCCGGTCACGTGCTGCCCGAAGGGCTGCGTGAGTCGGATCGGCTACCGCAGCCGATCTTCACACCGGCGACGAAAGCCACGAGCGGGCACGACGAGAACATCGGACGGGACGAAGCGGCGAAGGTACTCGGCGAGGGGCGCTTACGCGAGGTCGAGCGGGTCGCGATCGAGCTGTATACCGTCGCCGCCGAGTACGCGATCGACCACGGGATCATCATCGCCGACACGAAGTTCGAGCTCGGGCTCGACGAACGCGGGAATCTCGTCCTCGGCGACGAGGCGCTAACCCCCGACTCCTCGCGTTTCTGGCCGGCCGACACGTACGCACCAGGACGACCGCAGGACAGCTTCGACAAGCAATACGTGCGCGACTATGCGGAGCAGACCGGGTGGACGAAGACGTATCCAGGGCCCGAGCTCCCAGACGACGTCGTCATGGAGACGCGCGCGAAGTACCTCGAGGCGTTCGAGCTCCTGACGAGGATCCCGTTCCCGGCCTACGTCGAGAATCCGTCCGTGGTGCTCGGGTGAAAGCAACGGTGCTCGTGCGGCCGAAGCCGGGCATCCTCGACCCGCAGGGCGACGCGGTGGAGAGCGCGCTCGAGCATCTCGGCTTCGCAGTCTCGGGCGCGCGCGTCGGCAAAGTCGTCGACCTCGAGGTGACGGCGACCGATCCCGCGGAGGCGCGCGCGCAGGTGGAGAAGATGTGCGAGCAGCTGCTCGCGAATCCGCTCATCGAGTCGTACGAGATCGAGCTCGTCGAGTGAGCGACAAACCGCGCGTCGGCGTCGTCACGTATCCCGGGTCGCAGGACGACCGAGATGCGCTCTGGGCGCTCGCCGCGCTCGACGCCGAGGCGGTACCGGTCTGGCACGCGGACGCCGAGCTACCGGAGCTCGACGCGGTCGTGCTCCCCGGCGGTTTCTCGTACGGCGACTACCTCCGCTGCGGCGCGATCGCGCGCTTCTCGCCCGTGACGCGCGCCGTCATCGACTTCGCGAACGACGGCGGGGTCGTGCTCGGGATCTGCAACGGCTTCCAGATCCTGTGCGAAGCGGGACTCCTTCCGGGCGTCCTGCTGCGGAACGCGTCGCTGCGCTTCGTCTGCCGCGACGTGCAGCTGCGCGTCGAACGGGACGACCTGCCGTTCACGTCGCGCTGCACCGCCGGCCAGACGCTCGTCATTCCTGTGAAGCACGGCGACGGCCGCTACGTTCCGCCGCCGGAGCTCGATCCGGCGCAGGTCGTCCTCCGCTACCTCGACAACCCGAACGGCTCGGTCGACGACATCGCCGGCGTCTGCAACGAGAACGGCAACGTCATGGGCCTCATGCCACATCCCGAGCACGCCGTCGACGCACTCCTCGGCTCGGACCACGGCGCGCTCATCCTCGCCTCGCTCGTCGGTGCTGCTAGCGCGCGCTCAGGGGATGCCCTAACTAGCCCCTGAGCGTGCGCTCAAAGGCCGAGAGCGTCCGCGAGCGCAGGATGCTGCGTAAGCGCGGTGCGTAAGCGCGCAACGTCGCGCTCGCGCAGCGTCACCGGACCGCGCCGGTTCGTGCCGTCGGTCGAGTAGGCGAAGCGCACGAGGCGTTCGCCCGTCTTCGTCTCGAGCAGCTGCACGACCGACGCGAAGCGCTTGTCACCGGCCTGCTGACGCACGGTCAGTTCTTCGACGAGCTCTGCAGAGCCCCACGGGGTTGCCGTCTTGTTCGCCATGGCGGCGACGCTAGACGGCAAATCGTGACGCGTGTGTGCCGGCTTACCCGCGGACTTCCCACGGATCGGCGAACACGTCGTCGACCTGCCAGGTCCCGCTCGAGTCACGAGCGCAGGGACGGCTTCGGCTACCCCGACGAACTTGGCCGGCGAGCAAATCCCGCTCGCCGCGCGCATCGTCTGCGCATGCAATGCGTGGAGTGCAATGACCACCGACCGGCCGTACCGCAGAGCACTCTCGCGGGAAGTCGCGGCGGCGGAGCTGCACGCATGCGCCAGCACGCAGTTCGACCCACGCGTGGTCCAGGCGCTCGCCGTCGTGCTCGAGCTTTAGCCCCAGCAGAGGAGGACCATGTCAGCATTCATCGTCACGCGCATTCACGTGGGCGACTATGGCACCTGGCGGCCCATGGACGACCAGGACAGGCCGCGAGCGCGAGAGCAGGCGACTGAACAACGCGTCTTGCGCAGCGTCGACGACCCGAACGAGGTGTTCATATACCTCGAGTTCGCTTCTCTCGAGGACGCGCAAGAGGCGCGAAGGCGGCTCATCGAGTCGGGCGTTCTCGACCGGTTCGAGGACAAACACGGCCCGAACGTTCTCGAGGACGCGAGCAGCTACTTCCCGCTGCGGTCTATCAGTTCGATGCGGTAGTCGTCTGGGTCGCGCACGAAGCAGATGAGCGAACCGCCTTCGCGGACGCGATACGGCTCGCGCTCCGGCTCGATCCCCTGCGTCTTCAGCTGCGCGAGCGTGTGGGCAAGATCGTCGACCGCGTAGGCGACATGGCCGTAGCCGGTCCCGTTCTCGTAGGTCCGCCCGTCGTGGTTGAACGTCAGCTCGAGCTCCGCATCCTCGCCAGGGGCGCCGAAGAAGTAGTTCGTCGCCTCTCTCTCGCCGTTGCGGACGATGTCGAACTCCCGGCGGAACTCGAGGCCGAGCGCTTCGTAGAACGCCCTGCTGGCGGCCGGGTCGGTGATCCGAACCATGGTGTGGAGATAGCGGGCCACGTTTGAGATCCTACGCGCCGACAGCGGCCTGCCGACAAGGAGAGCGGTCATGTTCAACGGCGCGAACACCGGCTTCATGCTCGTGGCGGCGAGCCTCGTAATGTTGATGACTCCCGGGCTCGCGTTCTTCTACGGCGGCCTCGTCGGCCGGTCGAACACGCTCTCGATCATGATCCAGAGCTTCGCGTCGATGGGCATCACCACCGTGATGTGGTGGCTGGTGGGCTACTCGCTGTGCTTCAGCGGCGGCTCCGACGGGATCTTCGGCAACTTCCATCTCGCGTTCCTCCGCCACGTCGGCGTGAACACGATCTACAAGCCGTCGGGCATCCCCCTCGTCGTGCTGATCGCGTACCAGATGATGTTCGCGATCATCACGCCCGCGCTGATAACGGGCGCGTTCACAAACCGCGTGACGTTCAAGGCGTACCTGATCTTCCTCGTCGTCTGGCAGGTCGCCGTGTACTACCCGTTCGTGCACATGTTCTGGGGCAACGGGCTGCTGGCGCAGTGGGGCGCGCGCGACTTCGCCGGCGGCATCGTCGTGCACGCAAGCGCCGGCTGGGCCGCGCTCGCGTCGGTGCTCTACGTCGGCAAGCGCCGCTTTGTCGACTCCCCGCACAACCTGCCGTTCATCGCGCTCGGCACCGGCCTCCTGTGGTTCGGCTGGTACGGCTTCAACGCCGGCAGCGAGTTGAAGGTGGACAACATCACCGCGCTCGCGTTCCTCAACACCGACCTCGCGGCGTCGTTCGCAGCGGTGACGTGGCTGTTCGTCGAGTGGCGTCTCCAGCGCAAGCCGCACTTCGTCGGCCTGCTCACCGGCGCAGTCGCCGGGCTCGCGTGCATCACGCCCGCCGCGGGCTATGTGCCGATCTGGGCGTCGGTCGTGATCGGGATCGCGGCCGGCCTCGTCTGCTACTTCGCCGTGCAGCTGAAGAACAAGCTGCAATGGGACGATGCGCTCGACGTGTGGGGAGTGCACGGCGTCGGCGGACTGCTCGGCATCGTTCTTCTCGGCGTCTTCGCCGGGACCGCGATCAATCCGAACGGCGCGCAGGGCCTCATCCACGGCACGGGCGCTTTCTTCGGCAAACAGCTCGCGGCCGGCGTCGGCTGCTCGGCATACGCGTTCGCGTTCACGTACGTGATGCTGAAGGTGATCGACCGCGTCACTACGGTGCGCGTCTCCGAAGCCGAGGAGAGCGGCCTCGACGCCGCGATGCACGGAGAGTCGGCCTACGAGTTCGAGTCGCCGGCGGCCGCGCCGATATAAACGGGACGCCGCAGGGCGAATCGGCGTACCGCACCCGTCCCGAGCGCGACACCGACGAGGATGAGCGCAAGCCCGCCGTATGCGGACGCGCCGAACGACTCGCCGAGGAACAGCGCTCCGTACCCGAGCGCGATCGGCGGGATGAGATACGTCACGAGCGACGCGTACGCAGCACCAGGGCCGGTGATCAACGCGAAGAAGAGCAGGTACGCAATCGCGGTCCCGGGAATGCCGAGCGCGACCACGGAGCCGATCTCCTTCCACCCTGGCGTCGAATGCGGCGCCTGCGCAATGCCGGCCGGTAGCGCGACGAGCGTCGCGACCGACGTCGATGCGAGCGCGATGACGAGCGGCCGCACCTTGCGCAGGTGCCTGCCGGTGAGGAGCCCGCCGACGCCGTAGCAGAAGGCCATCCCGACGACGGCAAGCGCGCCGAGGATCTTGCCCGACGGCTGCGCGCCGACGAGCAGCGCGACGCCGACGAATCCGATCGCGATGCCGACGAGCCGCAGGCCGGTAACACGGACCTCGTGGAAAAACCCGAAAGCGAGCACGGCGTTGAAGATCGGGACCGCCGCCTGGAGGATCGAGGCGAGGCCGGAGTCGATTCGCGTCTCGCCCCACGAGAGGAGCCAGAACGGCACCGCCGTGTTGACGAGCGCGACGACGACGAGCCAGCGGGCGTTCTCGCGGATTTCGGTCACGGTCTCACGCGACCAGGGCACGAGAATCGCGAGCGTCAGCGCCGCCAGCCCGAGCCGGCCCATGATCAGCGTCGCAGGCGAGAGCTCCCGGACCGCGACCTTGATGAACATGAACGAGGCGCCCCAAATCAGGGCCAGCACGACGAGCATCGCGAGGTTACGCCGAGAGCTCATATGACCTTGTAACGCACGCCAGGCGTCATCTGTTTCCGCGGCTACGATGGATCACCTGACGCAGGTCGCGCAATCCTCCGGGGCCCCCAACGAGTGCGAAGCACTCGTTGGGGAAAAACAGCCGCCACTCCACCGCGCGCTCGGTCTCACCGACTGGGAAGCGGACCGTATTCGGGAGCTGCTGGGCCGTGACGCGAATCACTTCGAGCTGGCCGTCTTCTCGCTCCTCTGGTCCGAGCACTGCGGGTACAAGCACTCGGCGCCGCTCCTGAAGCGGCTGCCCTCGAGCGGCGAGCGCGTACTGCAGGGGCCGGGCGAGAACGCCGGCGTGCTCGACCTCGGCGAAGGGCAGGCGGTCGCGTTCAAGGTCGAGTCGCACAACCATCCCTCCGCGGTCGAGCCGTTCCAGGGCGCCGCGACCGGAATCGGCGGGATCCTGCGCGACATCGTCGCGATGGGCGCGCGGCCGGTCGCACTGCTCGACGGACTCTGGTTCGGCGTGCCCGACCATCAGTTCGAGCGCGCGGTCGCCGGAATCGGCGGCTACGGCAACTCCGTCGGCGTTCCGAACGTCGGCGGACAAACGGTCTTCGACGCGGCTTACCGCGGCAACTGCCTCGTCAACGCGATGTGCGTCGGGCTGCTCGACGCGCAGCGGCTGCAAACGGCGAAGGCGGCCGGTCGCGGCAACGTCGTCCTTCTCTACGGCGCGACGACGGGTCGCGACGGAATCGGCGGTGCGTCCGTCCTTGCGAGCCAGGAGCTCGGCGAGGAGGACGCGGACAAACGCCCGTCCGTACAGGTCGGCGATCCGTTCACGGGCAAGAAGCTCATCGAGGTCTCGCTCGAGCTCGTCGAGTCCGGCCTCGTCGAGTCGCTGCAGGACTGCGGCGCGGCCGGCCTCGCCTCCGCGCTCGCAGAGATGGCGCGCGATGGCGCCGGCATCGACGTGCATCTCGACCGCGTGCCGCTGCGCGAATCGGGCATGGAGCCGTGGGAGATCATGATCTCCGAGTCGCAGGAACGAATGGTCGCGGTCGTGCGGCCGACGATGCTCGACGCGGTGCGCGCAGTGTGCGACCGCTGGGAGCTTCTCCACGCCGCGATCGGCGAGGTCACCGACACGCGATTGCTGCGGGCGTTCCACGACGGCGCGAACGTCGGCGAGATTCCCGCGCGTCTGCTCACCGAGGAGTGCCCGCGCTACGAGGTCGAGCAGGAGGAGCGGACGTTCGATCAGTGGGAGCGCCCGCGTGTGGAGCCCGTCGCCACCGGCTGGATCGTCGAGCAGTACGACCAGCTCGTCGGCTCACGCACTGTCCGCCGGCCTGGGCTCGACGGCGCGGTATTGCGCCTGCGGCCCTCGCTCCGCGGTATCGCGGTCGCGCTGCAAGGCCCGCGCCCCGGCGAGATGGATGGATTTGCGGCAGGCGTCCAAGCGGTGCTCGGCGCCGCGCGCAACGTCGCGTGCGCGGGCGGCGAGCCGATCGGTCTGACGGACTGCCTCAACTTCGGCAACCCTGAGAAGCCGGAGATCGCGTTCGAGCTCGCACGGGCAATCGAGGGAATCGCGCAGGCGGCGGAGGCGCTGAAGATCCCCGTCGTCTCCGGCAACGCCTCCCTCTACAACGAAACCGATGGGCAGCCGATCCCGCCGACGCCGGTCGTCGGGTGCGTCGGCGTCGTCCCCGACGTGCGCCGTGTTCCCGGCGGCTGGCAGAAGGGCGACGTCGTCCTGCTGGCGACCGCGCCGGAGGACAACCTCTACGCCGAAGCGGCGCTCATCCGGTTCCTCTGGAAGGCTGCGCCCCTGCTCTCGCTCTGCCACGACGTCGGATATGCGGGAATCAACCACGCGCTCGAAGAAGCAACGCGCTGGAGCGGCCGCTCGGCGGACGTCGACCTTCCAGACGAGCCCACGCGGGGCGCGGCCATCCTGGCCACGTCTCCCAACCAGGTTGCCAGACTCGGCTCGAAGGGCTTCGTCAAGATCGGACGCGTGCGCTGATGTGCGGCGTATTCGGCGTCTATGCACCCGACCGCGACGTCGCGCGGCTGACGTACTTCGGCCTATTCACGCTGCAGCACCGCGGCCAGGAGTCGGCCGGCATTGCGGTCTCAGAGCACGGGCGGCTGACGGCGCTCCGCGACCTCGGCCTCGTGACGCAGGTGTTCGACGAGCAGAACCTGCACGGACTGCGCGGGCAGGTTGCGATCGGGCACACGCGCTATTCGACAACCGGCTCGTCGCAGTGGTCGAACGCGCAGCCGCTCGTGCAGCACGGACACGCGCGCACGGTCGCGCTCGGCCACAACGGGAACCTCGTCAACCTGACCGCGCTGCGCGACGAGCTGCGCGCTGACGGCGCGACGCTGCGTTCGTCGTCCGACAGCGAGGTGATCGCGGCGCTGATCGCGAACGACGACGCGCCGCTCGAGCAAGCGGTGGCGCACGCGATGCGGCGCCTCGACGGCGCGTACTCGATCGTCGCGCTCTCCGAGGGTCGGCTCATCGCCTTCCGCGACCCGTACGGCTTCCGGCCGCTCGTGCTCGGGCGGATTCACGACGACTGGGTCGTCGCGTCAGAGACCTGCGCGCTCGATCTCGTCGGCGCGGAGTTCGTGCGCGAGGTCGAGCGCGGCGAAGCGGTTTTCATCGACGGCGACGGGATGCAGGCGATCCAGGCGGTGGAGCCCGCGGACGGCGGCGCGCTCTGCATTTGGGAGTTCTTCTATCTCGCCCGGCCGGACACGCAGCTCGCCGACGTCGAAGTGCACGGCGCGCGCGTCCGTATGGGCGAGCGGCTCGCGCAGGAGGCGCCGGTGGAGGCGGACCTCGTACTCCCGATCCCGGACTCGGGCACGCCCGCCGCGATCGGCTTCTCGCGCGCGCTCGGGATTCCGTTCAGCGAAGGCCTGATCAAGAACCGTTACGTCGGACGCACGTTCATCGAGCCCGACCAGGAGCTGCGCCGCCAGGGCATCAAGCTGAAGTTCAACCCGCTCGCCGAGGTCGCCGGCAAGCGCGTGGTAGCCGTCGACGACTCGATCGTGCGCGGCAACACGACGCGCTCGATCGTCCAGATGCTCTTCGAGTCGGGTGCGGCCGAGGTGCACGTGCGCATCTCGTCGCCGCCCGTGATCGGCCAGTGCTTCTACGGCATCGATCTCGCCGATCCGGACGAGATGATCGCGTCGTCGCGCTCGGTGGAGGAGATCCGCGAGCACATTGGCGCGACGTCGCTCGCGTATCTCTCGCACGACGGTCTCGTCGAGGCGACGCGGCGGCCGGAGTCGACGCTCTGCCGCGCGTGCCTGACGGGCAAGTACCCGACGGACGTTCCCGTCGAGCACGCGAAGCTGCGGTTCGAGGCGGCGCGCGCTTAGCGCGACTGCTGCTGCTTCTGTTCGCGCTCGCGGCGCAGGATCTGGAGAATCCGCTCGGCGTTCGCACGCTGCTCGGCGTCTCTTCGCCAGAACTCAGCCGTCAGCTTGGTCTTCTTCCTCTTCGCCATCTTCTCCAAGAATGTAGAGGATCTGGTCGAGTTTCACATGGGCGTATTGAACGGAGCTGAGAAGCGCGTCGAGAATCTCACACGGTCGCCGAGCTCATCCCACATGAAGCGTGTCGGCCGAGTCAAACTCACGCAAGATGCTCAATTTGGACACGGCCGGGTGTCTGACCCCGGCCGTGTCCGTACATCAGTTACTGCTCGAGGACGCGCGACGCCTTGGCGATGCCGCGCGAGAGGATGTAGAACGCCGTCAGCACCGTCATGAGGATCGCGAACAAATGGCCGCCGATGCTGTTCGCCGCCCACATGATGATGAGGAAGACGAGGATGAAAACGAAGACGGCCATCTCGGCATTGCCGGGAACCGGCAGGATCGCGCCGGTGATCGGCGTCCGACCGATGCCGCTGTAGCCACCCTCGGGTGGAGTGGTCGACATGCTGCTCCTTTCAGGCCGCGAGGGCCGGGACGGTGAGGATCTCCAGCTTGATTCCATCCGGGTCGAAGAAGAACACCGCGTAATACCCCGGCATGTACGTGTATTCCTGCGGCTCGCTCTCGAGCTCGGTGCCGGTCGAGCGCAGCCAGTCGGCCCGCTCGTCGACGACGGCGCGCGACGGAACCTCGAACGCGAGGTGGTGCAGCCCCGGCGCGTACCGGTCGACGGTCGCGTCAGTCTGTGCTTCGCGGATGCCGATCGAGGTCTCGCGGCCGCTCAGGTACCAAATCGTCTCGCCGCGCTCGCCTTCCACCTCGCCGATGCCGTGCCAGCCGAGTGGTCCGAGCAGCTCGCGGTAGAAGGGCAGGCTGCGCTCGATCGAGGAGACGACGAGGTCGACGTGATGCACGCCGCCGGAACGCATGAATAGGCCGAGTTCTTCACGTCTAGAGTGAGTCCTCCGTTGCACCTCTTCCACTACCACCTCGTGACGAGCCGGGTTCGCGAGGTCGAGGCGCGCTACATCGGCAAGCTCGGCTTCGACCTCGTCGCACGCCACGGCCGCATCGGCGAGGACCTCACGTCGTACGAGCCGGGCGTGTCGTGGAGCGAGCTCGACGACCTCGGCTTCAAGCTCCGCCTCTCCGAGCTCGAGCGCGGCGCGGTCAACGTCGTCGTGCAGCCGGGGCAGTGGCCGCTGCCGCGCGTCGACCATCTCGGCTTCGCGCTCGACGAGGACGAGTTCGAACAGGCGCTCGAGCGCGCCGACGCCGGCGGCCTCCGCGTGCAGCAGCACGGCGGCCGGCGCACGTTCGTCTCGACGAACGCGGGCTTCCGGCTCGAGCTCCATCCGCCGCGCGACTGGATCGACGCACTGCTCGCCAACGAGGACGAGCTGCAGCTCTCCGAGCTGCACATGAAAACCGACGATCCGGAGACGAAGGCGCGCGCGCTCTCGACCCTCCTCGACTGCGAGCGCGACGGCGCAGACGTCGAGATCGGCGAGACGCTCGTGCGCTTCGTGCCGGCCGGCCCGCCCGGGCGGCCGGAGCTCCAGGGAGAATTGTTCGTATGACCAGCTACGACACGGCGGGCGTCTCGCTCGCAACCGCGAACGCGGTCGTCGAGCGGCTGCGGGCGGCGGTCGAGTCGACCGGCGCGACCGGCTTCGGCCACTTCGCCGGCCTCTTCCCGCTCGACGACAAGCGGCTGCTCGCCGCCTCCACCGACGGCGTCGGCTCGAAGCTGATGCTCCACCGGCGCGCGGGCACGCTGCGCTGGGGCGGGATGGATCTCGCCGCCCACTGCATCGACGACGTCATCTGCAGCGGTGCCGAGCCGCTTTTCTTGCTCGACTACGTCGCCGCTGCGCACATCGAGCTCGAGCAGGTCGCGGAGCTCGTCGAGGGTGCCGCCGAGGTCTGCCGCGCCGCCGGCTGCCTCCTCATCGGCGGGGAGACGGCGGAGCTGCCGGGCGTCTACCAGGACGCGGAGCTCGACTTTGCGGGAACGTGCGTCGGCATCGTCGACCGCGGCGACGTCATCGACGGCACGCGCTGCGCGCCGGGAGACGTCATCGTCGGCTTTCCGTCCAGCGGGCTGCACACGAACGGCTTCTCGCTCGTGCGAACGCTCGGCGAGCTCGACCGCGAGTTTCTCGCGCCGCACACGCTCTATCTCGACGACATGCGCACGCTGCGCGCGCAGGCTGACGTGAAGGCACTCGCGCATGTGACCGGCGGCGGAATCCTCGGCAACCTCTTGCGCGTGTTACCGGAAGGAGTGCACGCACACATCGAGTGGGACTCATGGGATCGGCCGCCGGTGTTCCAATGGATCGCGGAGCGTGGGGTCGCGGAAGAGGAGGCACGACGCGTCTTCAATCTCGGCATCGGCATGTGCGCGGTCGTGCCGGAGGCGCCGGCCGGCGCGCTCGTGATCGGTGCGCTCGAGTGATCGGCGTGCTCGTCAGCGGCGAGGGGACGAACCTGCAGGCGCTGATCGACGCAGGTCTGCCGATCGCGTGCGTCGCCTCGAATAAGCCGGGCGTACCGGCGCTCGAGCGCGCAGGGCGCGCAGCGATCGAGACGGCTGTCTTCGACGCAGCCGACTACGAAAGCCGCGAAGCCCGCGACGCCGCGCTTGCGGATTGGCTGCACGCACACGACGTCGACCTCGTGGTCTGTGCGGGATACATGCACCTCTTCCGCAAGCCGTTCTTCGACGTGTACCAGGGACGCATCGTCAATACGCACTCCGCCCCGCTCCCCGAGTTTCCCGGCGCGCATCCGATCGAGGACGTGCTCGCCGCCGGCGTCGCCGAGACGGCCGCGACCGTCCACTACGTCGACGAAGGGATAGACACCGGGCCGGTGATCGCCGTGGAAAAGGTGCCGGTCGAGCCCGGCGACACCGTTCAGTCGCTGCGCGCCCGCGTCCAAGCGGCGGAGCACCGCCTGCTGCCGAAGGTCGTGAGGGAACTGTGCGCGCGCTGATCTCGACGTACGACAAGACGGGCCTCGACGTGTTCGCGCGCGGGCTCGCCGACCTCGGGTGGCAGCTCGTGGCAAGCGGAGGGACGGCGGCGTACCTCGAGGAGCTCGGCCTCGAAGTCGAGCGCGTCGACGCGCTCACCGAGTCGCCCGAGATGCTCGGCGGCCGCGTGAAGACGCTGCACCCACGGATCCACGCGGCGATCCTCGCGCGCCGCGACCGCGACGACGACACAGCAACGCTCGAGGAGCACGACATCGAGCCGTTCGATCTCGTGTGCGTCAACCTCTATCCCTTCGAGCAGGCGGTCGCGAGGCCAGGCGTGACCGAAGCAGAGGCGGTCGAGATGATCGACGTCGGCGGGCCGTCGATGCTGCGCGGCGCGGCGAAGAACTTCGCGCACGTCATCGCGCTCTGCCGACCCGACCGCTACGGCTTCGTCCTCGACGAGCTGCGCGCGAACGGAGAGCTCTCGCTCGAGACACGACGTGAGCTCGCCGCCGAAGCGTTCGCCACGACAGCGGCGTACGACGCCGCGATCGCGGCGTGGTTCACCGAGCTCGAGCCGTTCCCAGAGACCCTCGTCCTGCCGCTCGAGAAGGTGCTCGACCTCTCGTACGGCGAGAACCCGCACCAGCGCGCCGCGTATTACGCCGAGCGGGGTGGACGCTCGCACCTGCTTGCTCGGGTCGGCCAGGTGCACGGGAAGGCGCTCTCCTTCAACAACCTCAACGATCTCTCCGCCGCCCGCCTGCTCGCGCGCGAGTTCGCCGTGCCGGCATGCGTGATCGTCAAGCACGCCAATCCGTGCGGCGTCGCACTCGGCGCGAGCGTGGAAGAGGCGTACGACAAGGCGCTCGCATCCGATCCGACCTCGGCGTACGGCGGCATCATCGTCCTCAACCGCGAGGTCGAAGCGTCGCTCGGAGCCAAGCTCGCGGAGCAGTTCGTCGAGGTCCTCTTCGCGCGGGGCTACACCGACGACGCGCTCGCCGCGCTTCGGAAGCGCCAGAACACGCGTATCCTCGTCGACGCCGAGCGCCGCCGCGCCGACGTCGTCGAACGCCACTACAAGCGCGTGATCGGCGGGATGCTCGTCCAGGACGCCGATTCGGAGATCGAAGAGCGCGACGGCTGGCAGGTCGTCTGCGGCGCACCGGACGAACGGCAATGGGGCGACCTCGTGTTCGCGTGGCGCGTCTGCAAGCACGTGGCGTCGAACGCCATCGTGCTCGTGAAGGATCTCGCGACGATCGGGATCGGTGCAGGCCAGATGAGCCGCGTCGACGCGGTGCGCATCGCCGTCGAGAAGGCGCACACGTTCAGCCACGACGTCTCGGGAGCAGCGCTCGCATCCGACGCGTTCTTCCCCTTCCCAGACGGGCCGCGCATCGCGCTCGACGCCGGCGCCACATCAATCGTGCAACCCGGCGGCTCGAAGCGCGACCAGGATGTCATCGATGCGGTCGCCGCAAGCGGCGCCGCGATGGTATTCACGGGCAAGCGCCACTTCAGGCACTGATGCCCGCTCCACATTTCCGGCTCGTCGCGCGCGCCGACCAGCGTGCATTCCTCGCGCTGCCGTGGGACCTCCCGCTCGAGGAGTGGCCGGCCGAGCTTCTCGTCGAAGCGGACCGCGGCATCGGCCGCCACGTGGTGCGCTTCGTCGACGCCGACGGCACGCTCTACGCGCTCAAGGAGCTCCCGCCGCGCATCGCCGAGCGCGAGTACACGCTGCTGACCGAGCTCGAGGAAGCGGCCGTTCCGATCGTCGCCGCCGCCGGAATCGTCTCCGACCGCACCGCCGCCGACGGAGAGGAGCTCGAGGCGGTGCTGATCACGCGCTACCTCGAGTACTCGCTCCCCTACCGCCTGCTGCTCGGGCGGCGCACGCTGCCCGCGTCGGAGACGTCGATGCGCGCCGCACTCGCCGAGCTGCTCGTTCGGCTGCACGTCGCCGGCTTCTTCTGGGGCGACTGCTCACTCTCGAACGCGCTCTTCCGCCGGGACGCGGGCGCGCTCGCCGCGTACGCCGTCGACGCGGAGACCGGCGAGCTTCATGACCGCCTCTCCGACGGACAGCGCATGCACGATCTCGAGATCGCCGAGGAGAACCTCGCCGGCGAGCTGCACGACCTCGCCGCGGAGCTCGAGCGCGAGGTCGTCGCCGATCCCTGGGAGTTCGCGGCCGACGTGCGCTCGCGCTACGAGCAACTGTGGTCGGAGCTGACGCACGACGAGGTGTTCGCACCGGGCGACAGCAAACGTCTCGAAGAGCGTCTGCGCCGACTGAACGAGCTCGGCTTCGACGTCGAGGAGGTCGAGCTCGTCCGCACGGGAGACGAGGTGCGCCTACGCCTGCACTCGAAGGTCGTCGAGCCGGGCCATCATCGTCGCCGCCTGCAGCGCCTCACCGGTCTCGATGCGCAGGAAAATCAAGCGCGTCGCCTGCTCAACGACTTCACGCGCTTCAAGGCAGGACTGGCGAACGTTTCCGACGCTGCGGCGGCCGGCCGGTGGCTCAGTGAGGTCTTCGAGCCGACGATCGCCGCCGTGCCGCGCGAGCTGCTGGCCAAGCGGGCGCCGGCGGAGATCTTCCACGAGATCCTCGAGCACCGCTGGTTCCTCTCCGAGCAGGCCGGACGCGACGTCGGAATGGAGCAAGCAACGAAGTCGTATATCGATCAGGTGCTTTCGCAAGCGGCCGACGAACGGTTACCGTTAGGGCAATGACGGCCGACCCGCGGAGATGGCAGGCGCTCGCGATCGTCTGCGTCGCGTTCTTCATGACGGTGCTCGACGTCTCGATCGTCAACGTCGCGTTGCCGTCGATCGCGCGCCATCTGCACTTCTCCGCAACAGGTCTGCAGTGGGTCATCACCGCGTACGCGATCACCTTCGGCGGCTTCCTACTGCTCGGCGGCCGCGCGGGCGACATCCTCGGCCGCAAGCGGATGTTCCTCGTCGGCGTCGTCCTCTTCTCAGCCGCATCGCTCGTGTGCGGCCTCTCGTCGTCCGCCGGCGTTCTCGTCGCAGCGCGTGCGGTGCAGGGCCTCGGCGCTGCGGTCGTCTCGCCGGCGACGCTGTCGATCATCACGACGACGTTCGAGGAGGGAGCCGAGCGGAACAAGGCGCTCGGCATCTGGGGCGCGATGGGCGGGAGCGGCGCGGCAGCCGGTGTGCTCTTCGGCGGCATCCTCACGAAGTACCTCGGCTGGGAGTGGATCTTCTTCGTCAACGTTCCCGTCGGCGCACTCGTGCTCGCGCTCACACCTCGGATCGTGCGCGAGAGCAAGGCGCCGGGCGAACGTCAGGGCTTCGATGTCGTCGGTGCGAGCACCGTGACGGGCGGCATCGCGCTGCTCGTCTACGCGATCTCGAAGGCGCCGGTGGACGGCTGGGGCTCGACGAGGACCGTCTTGCTCCTCATCGGCGCCGCTGTCGTGCTCGCGTTCTTCCTTGTCTGGGAGACGCGCGTGCCGAGGCCGATCATGCCGCTCTCGATTTTCCGCATCCGCACGCTCGCCGGCGCGAACATCGTCGGCCTGCTCCTCGGTGCGTCGATCTTCGCCGACTTCTTCCTGCTGACGCTGTACGTGCAGAACGTTCTGCACTACTCGGCACTGAAGACCGGCATCACGTTCCTCGCGACGGCGGGCACGACCGTCGTCGTCGCCGCGCTCTCGCAATGGCTCACGACGCAGATCGGGCCGCGGCCGGTGATGGCTGCGGGGCTAGCCCTGAACACGGGCGGCCTCATCTGGTACGCGCAGATCCCCGTGCACGGCAAGTTCGCGCACGACCTGTTGGGCGGCTATCTGCTGTTCGGCTTCGGTCTCGCGCTCGCGTTCATCCCCGTCTCGATCGCCGCGCTCGCAGGGGTCGGTCCGCGCGATGCGGGCCTCGCCTCGGGCCTGCTGAACACGTCGCAGCAGGTCGGCGGCGCCATCGGCGTCGCGATCGCCTCGAGCGTCGCCGTGTCACATGCGAACCATCTGTTGAGCATCGGCCGCTCTCCGGCCGCCGCGCTCACGGGCGGCTACGCGCTCGCGTTCTGGGTCGTCGCGGGCATCTCCGCCGCCGGCATCGTCGCGGCACTCGCGCTCATTCGCGAGGCGAAAGCTCCCGCGCCGGATGCCGCGGTCGCGCTGGACTGACAATGTCGAGCGAGTACCCCACGATCCTCGAGCTCGTCGGAGCGACGCCGATCGTTCGCCTCGACAAGCTCTCGCCGCGCGGCGGCGCGCAGATCCTCGCGAAGCTCGAGTACCTAAATCCCGGCGGCTCGGTGAAGGACCGCATCGGCCTACCGATGATCGAGGCCGCCGAGCGCGAAGGGAAGCTGAAGCCCGGCGGCACGATCGTCGAGCCGACCTCCGGCAACACCGGGGTCGGGCTCGCGATCGCCGCCGCGATCAAGGGCTACCGCTGCATCTTCGTCATGCCCGACAAGATGAGCCAGGAGAAGATCGCGCTGCTGCGCGCATACGGCGCCGAGGTCGTGATCACGCCGACCGCGGTTGAGCACGATTCGCCGGAGAGCTACTACTCCGTCTCCGACCGGCTCGCGGAAGAGATTCCCGGCGGCTTCAAGCCGGACCAGTACTCGAACATGAACAACCCCGAGGCCCACTACGAAACCACGGGGCCGGAGATTTTCGCGCAGACGGACGGCGGCGACATCGACGCGCTTATCGTCTCGGTCGGCACCGGCGGCACGATCAGCGGTGTCGGCCGCTACTTCAAGGAGCACAAGCCGGACGTGCTCATCGTCGGCGCCGACCCCGAAGGATCGGTGTACACGGCGACGCGCGACGCGGACGTCCATCCGTACCTCGTCGAAGGCATCGGCAAGGACACATGGCCGAAGACGATGGACCCGAAGGTCGTCGACGAGTGGATCCGCGTGACCGACCGCGAGTCGTTCCGCTGGACGAGACGCCTTGCGCGCGAAGAGGGAATCCTCGCGGGCGGATCAGCCGGCACGACGCTGTACGCGGCCGACCTCGTCGCGCGCAGGCTCGGTGCGGGCAAGCGCGTGCTCATGATCGTCCCCGACTCCGGGCGCAACTACCTGTCGAAGCTGTACGACGACAACTGGATGCTCGAGCACGGCTTCCTCGAGAGGCAGGCGCCGTTGCCGACGGTCGAGGAGGTGCTGATCGCGAAGCACGAGGGCGAGCTGCCCGACCTCGTCACGATCTCCTCGCATCAGAAGGTCGGCGAGGGAATCGACACGATGCAGCGCTACGGAATCTCGCAGCTGCCCGTCGTCCGCGACGGTGCGTGCGATTCGCTCGCCGACGTCATCGGCTCGCTACAGGACCGCGCGCTGCTCGAGCGCGTGTTCGTCCATCCGGATGTGCTGCACGAGGACGTCGCAACGGCGATGCAGCCTCCGCTCGCCGCCGTCGAGACGAGCGCGACGCTGGATGAGGTGTTTGCAACGCTCACGGGCGGCATGAACGCCGTCGTCGTCGCCAAGGACGGCAAGCCGATCGGCGTCCTGACGCGGTCGGACTTGCTCGAGTTTCTCGCGCGGCGCCGCTAGCCGAGACGCGAGCCGTTTTGCTTCGCGCGCTCGCCGAGCTGGCGCGTCGCGATCAGCACGGCGCGCGCGGCATCGAGTAGCTCGGCGACGAGTTCGAGGCGCTGCTGCTCGGAACGCAGCTCGAGCAGGCCCTGCTTCGCCTCCGGCGCAAGCTCGACCTGGGCCGCGAGCTCGAACGCGAGCTGCGGCGACTGCTCGTCGATCTCACGCGTCTCCGCCTCGGCGAGAGCAGCGAGTGCGCGGAAGGCGCCGGCGGCGCGGGCGGCCGTCTCCTCCTCGACGTCTTCGTCGCCCTCGTCGCCGACCGGCTCGACGATCGCGGTCATGAACGCTCGGCCCTGCGTTAGACGCTCGACGCGGAACCGTTCCTGCCCCTCGACGACGATGTTGAGGCGGCCATCGTCGAAGCGCTCGAGCACGTCGGTGACGAGCGCTCGCGTACCAAGCTCGCGCACACCGTCTTCGTCGGCGAAGACGAGGCCGAACTCGATCTCATCGTCGATGCATTCGTTGATCAGCTCGCGATAGCGCGGTTCGAAGATGTGCAGCGGGATGCGCTCCGTCGGGAGCAGAACGACGCCGAGCGGGAAGAGGCCGATCTCGTCGATCGGCACAGGGTAAGTACGATGACCATGTGGCCGCCGAGCATCTCGAGTCGCTTCTCCGCACCGCGTTTCCGGACGCGGGCGAGCTGAGCGTCGAGGACCGCACCGGCGGCGGCGACCATTTCCAGGTGACCGTCACGAGTCCCCACTTCGACGGGCTCTCGCTGCTCGACCAGCACCGCCTCGTCAACGAGGCGCTCGCCGGGCCGCTGCGCGACGGCACGATCCACGAGCTGCGCATCAAGACGAGGGGGACACAGTGAGCGACCTGTCCGACCGCATCAAGGACGTCATCGACAACGAGCCCGTCGCGCTCTTCATGAAGGGCACGCCGCAGTTCGTGATGTGCGGCAACTCCGACCGCGCGCTGCAGGCATTGCGCGAGGCCGGCGCGCCGGTGACGGCGGTCGACGTGCTCCCGGATCCCGCGATCCGGCAGGAGCTCTCGGCGCTGTCGGGCTGGCCCACGATCCCGCAGCTCTTCGTGAAGGGCGAGCTCGTCGGCGGCGCCGACATCGCGCAGGAGCTCGCCGAGACGGGCGAGCTGACGACGATCCTGGAGGAGAAGCTCGGCGCGGACTACCGCGACAACGCGGAAGAGCGAGTAGCCACAGTTATTTAGTGGTGATGAAGGCGACGAGGGCGTTGAGTTGCGCCTTCGTCAGCGACGTACCGAACGTGGTCGGCATCAGGCCCTTCTGATAGCCGGGCGAGATGTACGCGTTCGGCTTCACGATCGACTCGAGGACGAACGCAGCGAGCGGCATATGCGCCTTCGGCGCGTCCGCCTCGGGCTTTGTGTCGAGATCGGGGCCGATCGTGCCGGTCGAGCCCGCGGGCTTGAACGTATGGCAGCTGTTGCAGCCGTTCGCCGTGAAGAGCGCCTTCCCCTGAGCAACGGGTGACGCCGCGGCCGTCGTCGTCGGCGCAGCCGCCGTCGTCGTCGTCGGTGTAGCGGTCGTCGTCGAGGCGCCCGCCGTCACAGTCACGGTGTTGTGTCCGGTGTAGTGGCCGATCGCCCAGCCGACGGCGCCGGCAGGAACGAGCAACGCAAAGAAGAGCACCCAGAGCACGACCTCGCCGCTGGTGGTGAGCGGGTTCCTCTTGGGCCGCGCCACGGCTGGAACCTACCGGACCCCGGCCCAGCGCCACCCCGTTGCCGGGAACGCCTCGGCGTCGATGAGCGTCTGCTCGAGCGCCTCGCTACTCGGGCCGCCGAGCCAGCGGTAGAGGTACGGCAGGCACTCCAAGGCGGTCTCGCGATAGCGCGCCCGCAGGCCGTCGAGCAGCACGCGATGAGGATGGAGATCGGGGTGCCGCGTCCGCCATTCGTCGAGCGACGCCGGGCCCGGCGGGTCGGCACCGGCGGCGGTGAGCATGCGCCGCTGCCCCTCGTACCAATCCTGCGCGGCGGCATCGATCCGGTCCCACGCGAACTCGTCGACGACGAGGAGCGGCGCAAGCGCGGCGACACGGTCGAGCGCGTCGTCGAGCGGATGCACGTGATGCAACACGCGGCCGGCGACGACGGCGTCGAACGCGCCGTCGACCTCGCGGAAGTCCGCCTGTCGGAAACGCTCGCCGGCGGGCGCGCGCGGATCGACGCCGATCGCGTCGTAGCCGGCGTCGACGAGCGCGAACACGACGCCGCCTGCGTCACCGCAGCCGATCTCGAGCACTTGCGCCGGGGGTGGAGGCAACTGCGACAGTACGAACGTGGCGAAGTCGGACATGGAAGTGAGCGTTGCACAGGCGCGGCGGATCGCGGTGCGGTCCCAGCTCCTCGACGGCTCCGCGACGAGCGTGCTCGACACGGTGCGACAGCTCGGCTTCCTCCAGCTCGATCCGATCTCGTCGGTAGCGCCGCCGCAGTACCTCGTGCTCTGGAGCCGACTCGGCGCATACGACCGCGGCGAGCTCGACCGGCTCCTGTGGGAGGAGCGGAAGCTCGTCGAGTGGCGGGCGTTCGTGTATCCCATCGAGGACTTGCCATTGCTCCGCGCGCGGATGCGCAACAAGCCCTTGAACAAGAACGCGACGGCCTGGCTCGCCGAGCATCGCTCCTTCCGCCGCTACGTCTTGCGCGAGCTCGAGAAGCGCGGGCCGCTGCTCTCCCGTGACATCGAGACGCACACGACGCGGAAGGACGTCGAGCGCCACAACTGGTGGGGCGCGCGCCAGATGGGACTGATGCTCGAGATCCTGGCTGCGCGGGGAGAGGTCGCGGTGGCCGGCCGCAGCGGCAAGCAGCGGGTCTGGGATCTCGCCGAGCGCGTCTATCCGGAAACGGAAACCCTGCCCCTGAAAGAAGCAAACGCGCTACTCGAGGAGAAGCGCTTCCGCTCGCTCGGCGTCAAGCTCGAGCGCGGGAAGCTGATCGCGCATCCCGACGCGACCGACGCACCTCTGCCTGCACGCACGACGTTCCTCTCACCTTTCGACCGGCTCATCCACGACCGCTCCCGCACAGAGGCGCTGTGGGACTTCTATTACCGGCTCGAGATGTACGTCCCGAAGGCGAAGCGGGAGTACGGGTACTACGTCCTGCCGATCCTCCGCGGCGACCGGATCGTCGGCCGGATCGACCCGGTGTGGGATCGCAAGGCCGGAACGCTCGAGGTCAACGGCGTCTGGTGGGAGCACGGCGTCAAGCCCGTCTCGCTCACGAAGCCGCTGCGCGAGCTCACGCGCTGGTTAGCATCGCGGTGATGGATTTCGAGACCCGCGCGATCCACGAGGGGCAGGAGCCGGATCCGGCGACCGGCGCGATCATCACGCCGATCTACCAGACTTCGACGTTCGTGCAGGACGCAGTCGGCGAGCACAAGGGCTTCGATTACGCGCGCGTGAACAATCCGACGCGCTCGGCACTCCAGGCGTGCCTCGCGTCGCTCGAGTCGGCGGAGCACGGGATCGCGTTCTCCTCCGGGCTCGGTGCCGTAACGACGCTCATGCATCTGGTCGATCCCGGCCAGCGTGTCGTGCTCATCGCGGACGTGTACGGCGGCGTCTACCGCATGACGTCGCAGGTGTACGAGCCGAAGGGCTACGTCTTCGACTACGTCCCCGCCGCTGAGTTCGCGAATCTTGGCGAGCACCTCGACGACAACACGCGCATAGTGTGGATCGAGACGCCGTCGAATCCGATGCTGAACATCGTCGACATCCGCGCCGCCGCCGACGCTGCGCACAAGGTGGGCGCGCTGCTCGTGGTCGACAACACGTTCGCGACGCCGTATTTGCAACGTCCGCTCGAGCTCGGCGCCGACGTCGTCATGCACTCGACGACGAAGTACCTCGGCGGGCACTCGGACGTCATCGGCGGCTTCGCGGCGACGAACGACCCGACGATCGCCGAGCGCCTCTATTTCCTGCAGAAGTCGCTCGGCGCAGTGCCGGGTCCCTTCGACTCGTGGCTCGTGCTGCGCGGCATCAAGACGCTCGCCTTGCGCATGAAGAAGCACTGCGAGAACGCGATGGAGATCGCGGTCTGGCTCGAGCGCGCCGGCGGCGTCGAGCAGGTCTTCTATCCCGGACTGCCTTCGCACCCCGGCCATGCGATCGCCGCGCGCCAGATGCACGACTTCGGCGGCATGGTGTCGTTCCTCGCGTCGTCGCCGGAGGAGGCGGCCGCGATTGCCGGCCGGACGATTGTCTTCCAGCTCGCAGAGTCGCTCGGCGGCGTCGAGAGCCTCATCGAAGTGCCTGCGCGCATGACGCACGCGGCGACCGCGAACGCGCCGTTCGCCGCGCCGCCGAACCTCATCCGTCTGTCGGTCGGCATCGAATCCGCCGCGGATCTCATCGCCGATCTGGAACACGCGCTCGTGCGCTCCGCCGCGCACGCTTGACCCGCCGCTGACAGAAGTCCATAGTCGCTGGACATGGCACCGAAGGGTGTGGCGGGCGCCCCACAGATTCTCCAAGCGCTCGAGGGAATCCTCAACGGGCTCGGGTCGCTCCTCGGGCATGCGAAAAAGCCGGATGCTCCGGCTGGCCCCAGCAACGCCGGCGGCAAGGTGCCTTCCGAACTGGAGGACATCGAGCAGCAAGCCGCGGACCTGACCGCCGGTATGCAGAAGATGCGCGACGATCTGACGGGCTTCGGCAAGAGCATCGGGACGATCGCCACCGGCGTCCTGGGCGCTGTCGGCTACACACAGATCCACTCGATCTTCCCATTCCCGCTCGGCGCTCCCGGCTGGGTGTCATGGAGCACGCTCGCTGCGGCCGTATTTGGCGTTGCCGGTGTCACCTTCCTCGTCTTCCGGTTCTTCTTCGCCCGGCGGCGGATCCTGCTCACAGCAAGCGACGAAACGCAGGAGCTCCCCAAGCTGTGGTGGCACTACATCGTCTTTTGGAAGGACGAGGAGCGCATCGCAAGCAACTGCGAACTCGAGTATGCGGATGCGGAGCGCTGGCCCAGCCTCGCGGCTGTCGAGGCAGAGGCAGAGAGGCTCACGCGGGAGGCGCGGGGCAAGACGGGAGATGCCGCCAAGAAAGAGTGGGCGGAGGCCTATCGCCTCGACAAGGTCGTCGACCTCGGCCTCACCGGCGCCTCCTACATGCTGCTCGAGCGTCGCACGCGCGGCGCCTACGGTGGACCAGTCGCTGCGATTGCGCTCATATGCGGAATCGGCGGCATTGGCTTTGTGTTCGGCGTGGCCGACTGGGCGAAAGGCCAACGAAGCCTTCCGCAGCAGCGCGTGCGCGAGGCCCAGGTGTGCGTGGCCCGAGCCGAGGCGTCAAAGGATCCGCTCATTCGAGCGTTGAGGTCTGCATGTATCGCAAAGGCAAAGGCGGATCTGAGCGCGACCACCACAACCGCTACGACCACTGCGCCGGTCACGACGACCACCGGCAAGTAAGCGAGTCGCGCGCGTAGGATCGGGCCATGGCGGGCCTCGAACCGATCGACCTCCATCATCAGGGCGTCGAACGCCTCGTCGGCTGCTATCTCCTGGACGCCGACGACGGGCCCGCGCTCTTCGACTGCGGCCCGAGCACGACGATCCGCGCGCTGAAGGCGGGCCTCGCCGACGCCGGGCTGAAGTTGACCGACGTCCGCCACTTGCTGCTGAGCCACATCCACCTCGACCACGCCGGCGCGGCCGGCTCGCTCGTGCGCGAGCATCCGTCGCTTCAGGTGCACGTGTCGTCGATCGGCGCGCCGCACATCGTCGATCCCGAGCGGCTGGAGCGCAGCGCGCGGCGCCTGTACGGCGACACGTTCGACACGCTGTGGGGCGAGCTCGCGCCTGTACCGGAAGAGAACGTGCGCATCGTCGGAGACCGCGTGCTCGGCCTCGACTGCTTCCCCACTCCCGGGCATGCGTCGCATCACGTCTCGTACCTCGACCGCGACGGCACGCTGTACGCCGGCGACGCTGCCGGCGTCCGCGTGCAGCCCGGCCGCTACGTCATGCCGCCGACACCGCCGCCCGAATTCGACCTCGAGACGTGGCAGGCGACGGTCGACGAGATCGAGCGCCGCGCACCCGAGCGGCTCGCGCTCATCCACTTCGGCGTCGCCGACGATCCTGTTCGCCATCTCGCCGAGCTGCATCTCGAGCTGTACGACTGGGCCGAATTCATCCAGGGCGGCGCGACGGAAGAGGAGTTCATCGCGTACTGCCGCACCGAGCTGAAGGACGCCGGCGAGGACGTCGCGCACTACGACCTCGCGATGCCGCTCTGGCAGTCCTACCGCGGCCTCGCGCGCTGGGCGGAGAAGCAGGCCGCCTGATGCCGCGCGTTCCCGTCCCGCCGGAGGTCGACACGTTTCTCGCGAAGCCGAACCCGGCGGTCGTCGCAACCATCCGCCCCGACGGATCGCCGCACACGGTGGCGACGTGGTACGACTGGGAGAACGGGCGCGTGCTCCTGAACATGAGGGACACGCGCAAGCGGCTCGACTACATGCGCAACGATCCGCGCGTCGCGCTCACCGTTCTCGGAGCTGCGAGTTGGTACGACCACGTCAGCTTGTTAGGCCGCGTCGTGTCGATCGAGGAGGACGCCGACCTGACCGACATCGACCGCCTCGCGCTTCGCTACACCCGCAAGCCGTTCGGCTCGCGTGACGAGCGCCGCTTCAGCGCGTGGATCGAGCCGGAGCGCTGGCACGCCTGGCCTCTGCCGAGCTGAGCTCTTCGACCGGCTCGGTCTGCGCGAGCCAGAGCGCGCCGTCGCCGCAGTCGATGTGTTGCGCGCCATCGACCTCGTGCAGCGACGAGGCAAGCACGCGCACGGTGTCGCCGTCGACCTCGGCGAGCGCGCCGCGCAGCTCGCCGCGCGTGATCGCGTACCGCCAGCTCCACACGAGGCGGTGGAGCTCGGCGGCCGGGCGTGAGAAGTCGAGCCAGGCGTCGTCGTCGGTGAAGAACGACTCGTACTCGCCACCCTCCTGCACACGTCCCTCTTCACCCGCCGCGAGCTTTGCGAGCGCGTCGCCGAGCAGTCCCATCATGAGCGGCCCCATGCGCGGATAAAAGTCGTCCGGCGGCGCGTACTCGCCGATCTCCATCGTCGCCTGCGCCAGGATCGGACCGGTGTCGAGGTCGGCGTCCATGCGGTGGAACGTCAGCCCGACCTCGGCGTCGCCGCTCCGGATCGCCCACGCGACGGGAATCGGGCCGCGGTGGCGCGGGAGTTGCGAGGGATGGCCGTTCAACCAGCCGTGGGTCGGTATCGCCAGCGCGTCGGCCGGGACTTTCCACGGGAAGCCCATGCACACGACGAGGTCGGGCGAGACCGACGCGAGGAGCGGCGCAATCGATGAGCGTTGCGCAGGAAGCAACACGTCGAGCTCGGCCGGCACACCGTTCAGCAAGGCGTCGAGGGTGAACTCGCTCCCGTAGCGGTTCTCCGTGTCGCGGATCGACAGCAGCGCGACCGGCTCGTGTCCCGCGGCGCGCACCGTCTCGAGGAAGCCGAGCGCGACAGGAAGGATCCGCGTCACGACGACGATCCGCCAGCTACTCGTCACGCAGGACCCGGCCTCCGGAGGACTGGTTGCGCGCCTTGATCACCATCTCGTCGACGTTCACGTGAAACGGGCGCGTGAGCACGAACATGATGCAGCCGGCGACGTCTTCCGCCTGCAGCGGATCGACGCCCTTGTACACCGACGCCGCCTTGTCCGTGTCGCCCTTGAAGCGCACGATCGAGAACTCCGTCTCCGCCAGCCCTGGGTCGACCGTGCTGATGCGAATCGGTCTGCCGAGCAGGTCCTCGCGCAGCGCGTATGTGAAGCCGCGCACGGCGAACTTGGACGCGACGTAGCTCGCGGCACCTTCGTATGCCTGACGGCCGGCGATCGAGCCGAGGTTGACGATGTGGCCTCCGTCGCGGATGTGCGGGAGGCACAAGCGGGTCATACGCACGAGCCCGTTCACGTTCGTGCCGAACACGGTCTCTTCGTCCTCCTCGGTCGACTCGTCGAACGGCGCGCGCCCGAGCGCGAGCCCCGCGTTGTTGACCAGGATGTCGAGGCCGCCGAGCTGCTCCACCGCAGCGGCGACGAACCGCGCAGAGCTGTCGGCGTCGCGCACGTCGAGCTCGAGCGCGATCTCCGTCTCGAGCCGCCCGACCCGCCGCGCGCCCCCGGCGACGCGCACGCCTGCATCCGCGAGAGCGCGCGCGGTCGCACGCCCGAACCCGGACGATGCACCCGTGACGATTGCGGTCTTACCGGTGAGATCCACGCGCCTCGATGCTAATCATCTGCTCGCGGCGCGCGACGTGGTCGACCTGCAGCGTCGTGTGCCGAAGGCCGAAGCGTTCTTCGAGCAGCCGCTGCAGCCGACGGCGCGCGTCGTGGCAGTCGGCATCCGGCTCGACGAGCACGTGCGCCGCGAGCGCGGGGAAGCCGCTCGTCACCGTCCACACGTGCAGGTCGTGCACCTCGACGACGTCGTCGGCATCGGCGAGAGCGCGCGCGACGGCGTCGGGGTCGATTCCCGCGGGCGAGGCCTCGAGGAAGATGCGGCCCGAGTCGCGCAGGAGCGTCCAGCTCGAGCGGAACATGAGCGCGGCGACGAGGAGGCCCGCGAGCGGGTCGAAGCGGTTCCAGCCCGTCGCGAGGACGAGGCCGCCCGCTACTGCAGTCGCGGCGAAGGCGGCGAGGTCGGTAGCGATATGGAGAAAGGCGCCGCGGACGTTCAGGCTGCGGCGGTCGGCGCGCGAGAGCACGAGCGTCGCGGCGAGATTGACCCCGACGCCCGCAAGCGCGACCGCGAGGACGATGCCGCCGTGCACGTGCGGCGGCGAAACGAGGCGCTGCACCGCCGAGTAGACGACGAGGACCGCGACCACGAGCAGCGTGCTGCCGTTCGCCTGCGCGGCAAGGATCTCCGTGCGGCCGAGGCCGAAGGTCCACGGGCCGCGGGCGGGCCGGGTCGCGAGGTGCGAAGCGACGAGTGCCGCCCCGAGCGCTGCCGCGTCGGTGAGCATGTGGCCGGCGTCGGCGAGCAGCGCGAGCGAGCCGGCGACGAGCGCCGCGGCCACCTCCGTCGCCATGAAGGCGACGATGAGAACGAGCGCGACTGCAAGCGCGCGACGGTCGCGGGAACGCCCGTGACCGTGGTCTCCTTCATGAGAGAAATCTAAGGAGTGCATTTCGGACTAACTGAGGGTAGAGATCCGCCGTCTACACTGCGAGCGACCGAATGGCGACTGCCGAGATAGCACCGAAAACCCTCCGCTCGAGCGAGGAGTCGGTCGCGCTCGCCGCCCAGCTTCGCAAGCTCGCTCGGATCGCGACGGTGATCGCGCTCCTGACGAGCCCGGCGGCCTTCTTCTGGTTCCACCACTCGACGCATCTGTCGATCCTCAAGGCGCTCCTCGCGACCGCGGGCGTCGTCATCGGGTTCCGCGGCTTTATCGACCTCGTCGTGCGGCGGATGATCCCGTGGCCGAGCCTCTTCGGCACCGAGGAGACGCGCCTCCGCGAGGAGGACGTCGTCAACCGGCGGCGCGCCTGGACGTGGCGCTTCTACTTCCGCGTCGGCGTGTTCTTCACCGGCTTCATCACGCTCGCCTGGCTCATTCGGGTGGCGAAGCACAAGCCGAACGCGACCTGGACGGGCACGGCCGGGCACCTCGCGCACTTCATCAACCACGTTCTCAGCACACCGCAGCTCTGGCTCCAAGTCGTCTTCGTCTTCTTCCTGTTCATGGCGAACTTCCTCATCTTCATGGGGCCGATGATGCTCATGGGCATCTCGCAGATCCGCGGCTACGAGCCCGGCGACGCGCAGTGGGGCGTGAAGCTCGAGGACGTCCGCGGCCAGGCCGAGGCGAAGGAGGAAGTGCGCCGCATCGTCACGCTGTGGCAGTCGGGCGAAGCGTTCGAGCTCGCCGGCGGCAAGCGGGAACGCGGACTGCTCTTCCTCGGCGCGCCGGGCACAGGCAAGACGATGCTCGCGAAAGCGATCGCGACCGGCTTCAACTCGCCGTTCGTTTCGATCCCCGGCTCCGGCTTCGCACAGACCTTCATCGGCATCGATGCGCTCATCGTGCGCTTCCTCGCGCGCAAGGCGAAGAAGCTCGCCCGCAAGTGGGGCGGCCAGTGCATCGTCTTCATCGACGAGATCGACGCCGTCGGCATGCGCCGGCAGGCGCTGCAGGGGAGCGGGACGATGACGCCGCCCGGCGAGCTGCCGCTCTTCGGCCCGTTCGGCGCGCTCAACCCGAGCGGCGATCTCATCGTCGAGACGCGCGCGTGGCGCGAGCGCATGTTCGAGCAGCGCGCTCCTGAGCGCCGGTCGCCGTATCCGCCGTGGGCGACGAAGATCGGCAACCTCGTGAATCAGGGGATCTTCCCCGGGATGATGGGCGGCCAGGGCCAGCTTGCGCTCAACCAGCTGCTCGTGACGATGGACGGCATCGACAACCCGCCGTTCATGCGCCGCTTCCTCACGAACAGGATCAACACGTTCCTCGACGCGATCTACATCGTCCCGCGCCGCTTCGGCCGCGTCAGCATGCGGCTTCCGGCACCCCGCCCGCTCGGCGCGCAGATCTACTTCATCGGCGCGACGAACGTCCCGTTCGAGCGGCTCGATCCGGCGCTCACGCGTCCGGGGCGCATGGGCCGTCACGTGTGGTTCCGCACGCCGACGAAGGAAGACCGCAAGGACATCTTCGAGCTCTACCTCGACCGCGTGAACCACGATCCCGATCTCGACTCGCCGGAGCGGCGCGACGAGATCGCGCGCATCACCAACGGCTACTCGCCGGCGATGATCGAGCAGATCTGCTCGATGGCGCTGACGAACGCGCACCACGAGGGGATCCTCGCGTTCAACTGGCAGCACCTCGTCGACGCGATGACCGCGATCGAGTCCGGCACGGCGATCGGCGTGCGCTACGTCGAGCACGAGACGCGCGCCGTCGCCATTCACGAGGCCGGTCATGCGACCACGGCGCACATCTACCGGCCCGACCTCGAGTCGAGCCGACTCTCGATCCGCATGCGCGGGGGCTCGCTCGGCCACCACCAGGCGTTCCAGAAGGAGGAGCGCTTCAGCGAGTGGCACAGCGAGGCGATGGGCGATCTCGTCCACGTCCTCGGCGCGATGGCGGCGGAGCAGGTGTTCTACGGGCAGACCTCGAGCGGCGTCGGTGGGGACCTGCAATACGCAACCGCGCGCGCCGCGTCCATGGTCGGCGCGGCCGGCATGGGCCCGCAGCGCATCGAGCTGAACGGCCACCGCTTCAACAAGGGCGAGAGCGAGGAGCAGACGCGCGAGGAGATCATGCGGCGCTTCGAGGAGATCGGCCTCCAGCTGATGAACAGGACGCGCGGCAGCGCCGACTTCGGCGGCGACCCGATTGCCTCCGTACTCCAGGACCGCGCAAAGCGCGCATATGCTGCGCAGATCCTCGGCCAGGCCTTCGTCACGGCGGAGAACTTCGTCGCAGCGAACAAGCCCGCGGTGGAGAAGATCGCCGACGCGGTGATCGAGAAGCAGGAGCTCTACGGAGACGACCTCAACCGGCTGCTGAACTCCGTCGATCTCAAGAAGCCGGAGATCGACTGGACCAAGGAGGAAACGTGGCCGAAGATGTGACGACGATCACGGAGCCGGCGGTCGTGCAGTCGCGTCCCGTTGCGCCGCACAAGCTCCGGTTCGCGCTCATCTACGGAGGCCTCGGCGCCGTCCTTGCGGGTGCGATCGTCGTCGTCGTGCTCTACGCGGGGCGCTCGATCAGCCCCGGCCCGAGCTGGTCGTCATGGAAGCCGAGCGGCGGCGGCGAGGGCGCGGCGAAGCAGATCGCCGACCACGTCGGACAGACATACCGGCTGTCGAGCGGCGCGCAGCTCGTCGACGTCATCGCGAAGGCGCCAGCGGTGTCGCCTGCGAGTACCGTCTCGATCCCGATCCACTACGTCGCGATCCGCGGAACGAGAGGTCAGGGCGACCGCATCTTCTCGGTCTCGTCGTCGAACAGCATCATGTACTCGCTCTGCGGGCTCGGCAACTCGTGCGCGATCGCGACCGGCAAGCCGTCCGTCGCGCGCGGGACACTTGTGCGCCGCGAGATCCTCGAGCTCGCGCTGTACACGTTCAAGTACGTCGGCGGGATCAAGAGCGTTATTGCATTCATGCCGCCCGCGCTCGGCACGCCACCGAAGTACGTCGTGTATCTCCAGAAGGACGACGTGAAGCCGCAGCTGAAGTCGCCGCTCAAGGAGACGCTCGGGCCGAAGGTGCCGCTGCCGACGACGATTCCCGCGCGCGAAGTGCACACGGTCGACGCCGTCACCGAGTCGCGCGTCTACAGCTTCAGCCTCTCGCAGGCGCAGCAGGGCGACGCGATCCTAGTGCTCGCGCCGCTCGCCGCGTAACCAGGCTCAGCGCTCGGCCGTTCTCCTCTCAAAAGGAGGAATACGCATGCTGTTGCTCGTCTTGCTGGCGATCCTCGCGATCCTCGCGTTCGGCGCCGGATTCGTCATTCACTGGCTCTTCATCGTCGCCGCGGTGGTGGCGCTGATCTGGCTGATCAGCCTCTTCACCGGAGGTATTCGGCGGCCGGGCTACCGGCGCTGGTAGGCACGGCCTAGGACCGCCGGGTGGCGAGGTTGAGCCGCCCGGCCCATTGCCCGCACGAGGGGCCTCGCCTACGTTGAGCGTGTGTCCCGTACCGAGATCCTCGTCTGGATCGTCGCGCTCCTCTTGCTCGAGGTGAACCACCTCAAGTGGATCTGGTGGGAGTACTGGGACTGCCGTCACTGCGCCGAGAAGCACAAGGACTGCGGCTGCGGCGCGACGGCGCGCTGGACGATGTTCCTCTAGTCCACTCGTTACGCTGAGGCTGCGCCCCCATCGACTAGCGGTCCAGGTCGCGGCCCTTTCAAGGCCGTAGCGCGGGTTCGAATCCCGCTGGGGGCATCGCGCCGTTGCGCTTATTACAACGATTGCTGCGCTCGGGCGTAATTCACGTTCGACCACAGGAGACTTCGTCTGTTGGTGCGTCGCCTGAGCGGTCCGTCAACCCGGAACCGTTTTAGCCGCGTGGGTGTAACACTTTTGCGGATGCGACGCATGACCGGGCCACTAGTAGCGGCGGCGGTCCTTGGCGGGATCGTTAATGCGCTCGCACCTCGAGTCGGGGCGGCGTCAGCTCAGCCGAAGATCTACTTCCTCGTGAGTTCCGGCAAAGCGCTCGTCGCAGTCACGCCCACGAGACCGCTGAGAACACCGGCGGTCGCTCTTGCCGCCCTGATTGCAGGCCCGAATGCTGCTCAGCGCGCCGCGGGCGACGAAGCATCTTTCCCAGTCGGCACACGCACAAGCAGCCTCAAGGTCAATGGATCAATGGCGATCGTCGCCTTGAGCGGCGTCCCCCTCCTGCATCTGAGGACGATTCCACGGCTGCGGCTCATCGCCTCGGTGACCTACACACTGACCGGCTTTCGCACCATTCAGACAGTGCGTTTCTCTCTGCGGCAGCATCCGTGGGGCGTCTACGACCACTCCGGTCGAGTCATTCGCGACTATCGCCGCGCCACACGTGCCCATCCCTGGCCGACCGCCTGTGCACCAGGTGACGGCTGCTTCACTCCTTAGTTTCGGGGGTGATTCGCGCATGCCGGGCCGCAGTGCAGTCCCGTCTACCCGGCACATCGATGAGACACTCCAGCTGCGGCGAGGGGTTGGAAAGCTGTCTCAGGAGGCGCATTAATCTACCTTCTGAATCGACCAGCCGGCGTACACGGCGTGGTATCCCACCGTGACGACACTCGCAGCTGGTGACCGCACGGCGACCTCAATTGTGAGGTGGGCGTTGGCTCCTTTCGATGTCGCCGGTCGTAATTCGGTGGAACGCCGAGCGCAAGATCGACAGCTTCAATGCCGCAGCCGAACGGCCACCTCTTGGCTTCATCCGTGGCGGGTCGCGCCAGGGCAGCGCGTGGCAGCCCGTGCTCGATCGACATGCCCATCAGCGCGTGCCATGCGGGATCGAACTCGACCTCGTCGATCCGTTTCCCGTAACGGTCGTGCGTCCGGAGTTCCGGCGGGCGCTCGCTCGCGAGCCTCCCCCGATCGAGCGGCTCGCCGCCGAGCGCGACGCAGCGTGCACACGCTCCTCCGCCCACGGAGCCGCGCGCCGGATCCCCTCTACCAACGGGCGATTCCCCGCCTACAGGTCGTACCCTGTCAGCGGCGGCGGCTGGTAGTCCGCGGTGACCGGGATCGTCTCCACGCGCCGACGTTAGTCCGTCAGCGGCGGCACGGCGTCTTCTTCGTGCTCTTCTGTCCCTTCTTGCACTTCGGCGGTACGGCCGGCTTCGTCGACGGCCTGGTCGACGGTGTCGGCGGAGCCGAGGGGGCAATGCTCGGGGTCGATCCGGCGCCGAGCGAGGCATCGGCCTTGGCGAGATCGACGACGGTCACCGCGTTGTCCGCCTGGTCCGAGACGTACGCGAGCTTGCGCGCGTCGTCGACGGCGATCTGAAACGGGCACTTGCCGACCGGAACATGCGCGAGCTCCTTCCAGGTCGACGGATCGATGACCGTGATCGCGTTGTCGCCGGGGAGAACGGCCAGCACGCGGCCGCTCCACGACTCGACTCCCAGGCCCCACGGCTGGCTGTCGACGGTCACCGAACCGACAGTCTGCTGCGTGCCTGTGTCGAAGCCGATGACGGCTTCCGGGTTGTTGTTGCTCACGGCGTAGAACCGCTTGCGTGATGTGTCGAGCGCGTTGATGTTCGTCAGGTTTCCGGCGACGTGGAAGCTCGAGACGACCCTGCCGTCGGCGGTGCTGATCACCGTCACCGTGTTCGTCGTGACCGACGAGACGTACGCCAGTTGGTTTGCCTGATCGATCGAGATTCCGTGCGGCTCCGCGCCGGCGCCGACCGAGATGAGCTTGATCAGCGAACGCGTCTTCAGGTCGTAGAGGCCGACCCACTGGCCGGAGAGATCGTGGACGTTCGTCGCGACGAGGTGATCGTTGCTGCCGTCGATCGCGACCTGGTGCGGCAGGCTGTCTCCGACCTCGATCGAGCCGACAAGGCCGGAGTCGTTGTAGACCGAGATCGTGTGGCCGCCGCTGTCGCCGCTGTAGACGAGACCTCCGTTCGGGTCGGACGCCGTGTAGACCGGGAAGCCCGACGCCGACCCAATCGCTGCGGTCTCCTTGCGCGCGCTGGTGTCCACGACCGAGACGTAGCCGTGCGAGGTCGTCGGCGGCGGGTTCGCGACCCCGGCGCAGTTCGTCGTGTAGCTCCCGTTGTCGGCCGTGTAGAGCCGCGAGCCGTCGACGTTCAGCGAAAGACCCTGCGGGCTCGTCTGCGAGAGCTGGATCGTCGCGATCGCCGCGTTGACCGTGGGAACGGAGCTGGAGCCGTTCGGCGCGCCGCCACCGACGGGCGGCGTCGTCGGCGTCGGCCCGCTTCCGGGAGGCGGCGGGCCGTCACGAACAGCCGCGGCCGCACCGGCGGCGCACGCGAGCGCGCAGAGAACCGCCGAAATCAGCCTCCACATCCACTCCGAGGCTACAAGAGTGCGGGGATTTCCTCTATCCCCCCAAGACCCGGCGGTGGGTTGGAAAGCTGCATCAGGAGGTGCACTGCTCGGCTGAACTGCTCAGAATTCTGTACACTGGACGGGCGTGGCACGGATCGTCCCATTCACCGAAGCCCGGGCGCGGCTCACGGAGCTCCTCGACGAAGTCGAGGCGCAGCACGAGCATCTCGTGATTACGCGCAAGGGGCGCCCAGCGGCGGTCGTCGTATCACCCGAGGAGTGGGACGCGATCGAGGAGACGCTCGACGTCTTGCAGGATGACCAAACGCTGGCCGACTTGCGCGAGAGCGAGGAGGATGTTCAGGCGGGCCGGCTGTTCAGCCTCGATGAGGTGAGACGCGAGCTCGGGCTTGCCTGAGCTTCGACTCACGCGACAAGCCAAGGAGCAACTCCAAGCGCTACCGAACGGCGTACGCGAAGCCGTACTCGACACGCTCGCCCTGATCCAGCTCGAACCAGAAGCGATGGGCAAGAAACTGGTAGGACGAATGAAAGGCCTGTGGGCGGCCCGCGTCGGCAGCTACCGCGTCCTCTACACGGTTGAGCCGGCCGGCGTGATCGTCCGCTCGATTCGCCACCGAAGTGTCGTCTATCGGCCCCGCCGACGCCGTCGGTAGACACCGAGACTGATCGCCTCGGCGCCGATCGCTGCGACGCGGTTGGATTATGACCGGCTGGGAGCATCGCGCCGTTGCGCTTATTACAACAATTCGCCTACCAGCGCTGCTTCTGTGTGTCCAGTCGCCGCGACGCACGGGACAACTCTCAAGCCGTGGTGGACTTCCGGCGGACCTTTAGAGCCGGGTATGTTCGATCGGGCCGGCTCTTTGAAGAGCCGCACGAGCCTGTCGATGAGGGCTTCACGTCAATTAGTCCCGGCGATCCGGTCGACTCCTCGCGATGGGCGGGGCTGTACAGCTCTGAAAAAGCGAACTCGATCCCTCACCCATGCTCCTCAGTCAGCGAATCCACCATCGGCAGCGCCACTCCGATCGCCGCCGAGGTTGCTCGGCCTTGACGCATGCTCGGTCGACCGCCGCAAGATCGAGCGCGACCCGTCGAATCAGCAGCGTCTCGTCACCGTCCGCGGAGTGGGCTATTCGATGCGCGGCGTAGATCGCGGCGACGATCGCCTCAATCGTCGTCGACCTGAGGCCCCAGACCCGGCGAAGCGAGCAGGCCGAGCCGCTGCGCGGCCGCGATCGCCTCGATCCGAGAATGCGCGTTCAGCGCCTTGAAGAGGTTGCGCAGATGGTTGCGAATCGTCTCGGTCGAGAGCGTGAGCCCGCGCGCGATCTCCGAGGTCGAGTGACCCGCGGCGATCAGCTCCAGCACTTCGTGCTGTCGTGCCGTCAGTTGCGGCAGCGGCTGGAGGCCGATCGACCCCGAGTGGACAGCCCGCACCCCGAAGGCGAGGCTGAGAACGCCGATGATCTCGTCACCGTCGCGGAGCGGTAGCTGCTGAACGCGCGCGCCGCGCGTCTCTCCGCTCCCGTCGACGAAGATCGTCTCGAAGTCGGTCGGCTCGCCCTGCTCGACAGCGCGCCGGAACACGGCTAGCACCGCATCTCGCGATTCGGCCGGCAGACGATCCGTGAGCTCGTGGCCACGCAGTTGCGCGTTGGTGAACCCCGAGGCCTGCTCGGCCGCGGCATTCATGTGCACGAACCGGCCGCTGAGGTCATGGATGGTCGAGGGCACGCCGAGGCTGTCGACAAGCCAGAAGTCGCGCTCATTCAGCGGCCGCCTCATTCCTCGCCTTGTTGCGGCCCGAGCACCGGCGGTGCGAGCAACCCGAGTCGCTGCGCCGCGGCGATCGCCTCGACCCGGTTGTGAACGCGCAGCTCCTTGAAGAGGTTGCGGAGATGGTTGCGGATCGTTTCGCGCGAGAGCGTCAGCTCGCTCGCGATCTCCGCCGTCGAGCGACCGGAGGCAATCAGCTCGAGGATCTCCTGTTGCCGGCCGGTCAGGACCGGATGCGGCCGCAGGCCGACCAGTTCGTCACCCGGCGGCCGGTGGCCCTCGAACGCGAGAATGAGCACGCCGACGATCTCATCGCCTTCTCGGAGCGGCAGATGCTGGGCGCGCGTGAACCGGCGTCGCCCGCTGGCGTCCTCGAAGGCAGTCTCGAAGTCGGTCGGCTCCCCGTCGACCGCGGCGCGGCGGAACTGCGCTTCCACGCTCGCGCGCCCCTCCGGGGGGACAAGGTGGGTGACGTACTGGCCGGCGAGTTGCGCGTTCGACACGCCCGACGCCAGCTCGGCGGGCGCGTTGATGCGGAGGCAATACCCCTCTGCGTCGTACAGGGCAGCCGGCACGACGAGACTGTCGACCAGCCAAAAGTCCCGCTCCTCGAGCGCGCGCCGCATGGTCGAAGTATGGCCACATGGCAACACCCAATTTGGGTGAATCTGCTCTTACCTGTGCTTCTTGTGCCTCTTCGCGTGGTGCACAGCCTTGTGCGCTCCGGCGACGCTCCCCGTCACCGCCACCAAGGCCAGCGTGCTCGAGGGCGCGACCGAGAGCGTCTCCGCGCCTCCGCCCGTCTCGATCACCCAGACGGAGTTCACCCAGGCACCTCGGTCGGACGCGCTCAACGTGTGCGCGCACGTCCACACGACATATCCCCCGGGCTCGACCGTCTGCTGGCCGGCCGGGGCCAGGTCGGAGCACGCCGCGACGAGCGTTGCGGTTACGGCCTGGTCGCCGTTGTTCGTCGCGAGGATCTCGTAGTCGATCGTGTCGCCGAGCCTGCCGATCAACGGCCCGGCGGTAAAGCCGTTGCCGGTGCCGATCTGTTCCAGCGTCTGAACCGTGAGCGAGCCGACCGTCGTGTCGCCCGACGCCGCCCCCGCCGCGAGGAGTGCGCCCACCACGCACAGAAGAGCCGCCAGCGCCCGAGCCATCTTCGCGGGAGTACCCCGCCGCGCTCGGGTTAATCCCGCGGTGCGTGCCGCTCGACGATCGCGGCGAAGTCGAGCCCGCTCGGAAGCGTTCCGTACGCCGAGCCCTCGCGGGCGAAGAACGCCTCCGCGACCGCCGCCTGCCCGTGCCGACGGAGGAGCGTGCCCTGGAGGGCGAGGGCCAGAGACTCCACGAGCCGGCGCGCATCCGACTCGTCACCGATGTCTACTGCAGGACGAAGATCCGGTTCGAGCTCTGCGAGGAACGCCTCCAGCGACTCGGGCTCGCGCCCGATCGCGCGAAGGACGTCGAGCGCGATGACGTTGCCCGACCCTTCCCAGATCGACGACAGCGGCTGCTCGCGGTAGATCCGGGGCAGTCCCGACTCCTCGACGTAGCCGTTTCCGCCGAGGCACTCGAGCGCCTCGGCGGCGTGGCCGGGGCCGCGCTTGCAAATCCAGTACTTCGCGATCGCCGTGGCGATCCGGCGGAAGGAGGCCTGCGCCGGGTCGTCGTACGCGGCCGCGAGTCGCAGGGCGGTCAGCGTCGCCGCCTCGGATTCGACGCAGAGGTCGGCGAGCACGTTCTGCATCAGCGGCTGCTCGCTGAGCAATCTGCCGAACGCAAATCGATGTGTCGCATGCCACGTCGCCTGCTCGACCGCCGCGCGCATGAGCGCGGTCGTCCCGAGCACGCAGTCGAGCCGCGTGTGGTTGACCATCTCGATGATCGTTCGGACGCCGCGGCCTTCCTCACCGACGAGTTGCGCCCACGCACCGTGCAGCTCGATCTCCGCCGACGCGTTCGAGCGGTTGCCGAGCTTGTCCTTCAAACGCACGAGGTGAAAGGCGTTGCGAGCTCCGTCAGGCAGCACGCGGGGAACGAGGAAGCACGAGAGGCCGTCGGGGGCCTGCGCGAGCACGAGGAACGCGTCGCACATCGGAGCGGAGCAAAACCACTTGTGGCCGGTCAGCTCGAATTCGCCGGCACCGAGCGGTCGCGCCGCGGTCGTATTCGCGCGGACGTCCGAGCCGCCTTGCTTCTCGGTCATCGCCATACCGCACAGCACGCCGCCCTTCTCGTGCGGCGGGCGAAGGCCGGGGTCGTATGCGAGGGACGTGAGCATCGGCTCCCACTCGTCTGCGAGCTCGGGCGTCGCCCGCAATGCGGGCAGCGCGGAGAACGTCATCGACAGCGGGCAGCCGTGACCGGCCTCGACCTGCATGGCGAGCATCAGCAGCGCCGCCCGAGCGACATGTGCGCCCTCGCGCGGCTCGCGCCACGGCAGCGCATGCAGGCCATGCTCGATCGACAGGCGCATGAGCGAGTGCCACGCGGGATGGAACTCGACCTCGTCGATGCGGTTGCCGAACCGGTCGTGCGTGCGCAGGACGGGCGGGTGCTCGTTCGCGAGCCTGCCCCACTCGAGCGGCTCGCCGCCGAGCACCATGCCAAACGCATACGCGCGCTCCTCCGCCCACGGCGCCGCGCGACGCAACTCTTCGACGAGCGGCGCGTTGGTCGAGAACAGGTTGTGACCGGCGAGCGGCGGGGGCTGGTTCTCGACCGTCAGCATGGCGTCAGCGCGACGACAGGAATGGTGCGGGTCGTCCGCGCTTGGTACGCGTCGTACGTCGGGTACATCCGGGTGAGAGCCTGCCACAGCCGGGCCCGCTCCTCCGGCTCGGCCGTCTCCGCGCGGACGGCGAGCGAGCGGCCGCCGACCTCGATCGTCGCGCGTGCGTCCTCGCGCAGGTTCAGGTACCACGCCGGATGCTTCGGAGCGCCGCCGACCGACGCGACAACGATGTACCGGTCGCCGTCCTCGACGTAGAGGAGCGGAGTCGTGCGCGGCTTGCCGCTCTTTCTTCCCGTCGTCGTCAGTAAGAGGACGGGCTGGTTCTTGCCGAGCCGGCCGCCAAGGCGGCCGCGGGACCAGCGAAAGAGCGCGACGTGGACTCTCGACGCGACGACGAGCAAGACCCTCGTCACTGGAGGAGACTCTTCGGCGCCACGGTCGCGAACGCGTCCTCGACGATCCCGGCGAGCTCGTCCCAGTCGACGCCCTCGTTCAGGCGGACACCGAGCCAGCCGCGATGGCCGACGTACGGCGGGACGAAGAACTTCGCGGGATCCGCGTCGACCAGCAGCTGCTGGTCGCCCGGCGGCGCGGCGCACCAGATCGCGAAGTGCCCGTCGCCGTGATGATCGTCCAGCAGCATTAGGAAGCACTTCTTCCCGCGGATGAAGAAGCTTGGCGCGCCGTGGCTCAGCCGTTCGCTCGTCTCCGGCAGCGCGAGGCAGATCGCGCGGAGCCGATCGAGCGCTGTCTTGCGCTTCGCCTGGCTCGGATACGGCATATGTACCGTGTAACACATATCGGGCGGTTAGCTCAGCTGGGAGAGCACCTGCCTTACACGCAGGGGGTCGCAGGTTCGAACCCTGCACCGCCCATATGACGATCGAGGCCGCACAGGTGAGCCTGCTCCGCTGGCTGCGCCGCCAGCTTGCGCAGCCGACGCCGATCCGCGAGCACCTCGAGGCGGCGGTCGAGAACGACGATCCGGCCGAGGCCAGGCGGCTCGTCGATGGCATGCCGTTCTCGGACGATCAGCGCCGCAACGTCGAGCAGTTGCTCGCGGCGTGGGAACGTACACTCGCCGCGAAGGCCGCGGGCCGGTAGCTCAGTCGGTAGAGCAGGGGACTTTTAATCCCAAGGTCGCAGGTTCGATCCCTGCCCGGCCCACTGAACTTGGCAGTGCGCAAACCGTGTCCGTGACGATGCGGTAGGTCGGGAGGATCTCGCTTCGGCCGTTGACGCGGAGGTCTTTGATGAGCAGGCGGAGGAGCGCTTTTGTCTGCTTGGGGTCGCCGGTGCTGACGAGGCCTTCGAGTTGGTCGGCGACGGCGGCGAGGTTGGCGACGTCGGGCGTTGTGGGCGCTTGTGGGGCGAGCCGGGCGGCGAGGTCGAGGTCTTGCTCGTGGAGGTCGGCGAGGCGCGTTTCGAGCGCGGCGATGCGCGTCTGGAATCGCTTTGCGTCGAGGTCGCCGGTTTCGAAGGCGGCGTAGTAGCGGTCGAGTGCGCGTTCGGCCCGTCGGATCTCTTCGGCTAGTACGCGGCGCTGTTCTTCGAGTGCTGCGCCGTCTGAGCGCCGTTGCTGGGCGGCGGCGTCGATTGCGTCTCGGATGACGTCGCCGTCGCGGTAGAGCGAGGTGAGTTGGCCGACGACGGCGGCTTCGAGTTTGTCGCGGGGGATGCGCTCGCCGTCGCAGCCTTTTGGACCGAGCTTTTGTCGGCCGGAGCAGGCGTAGTAGTGGTAGGTGCCGCCGTTGCCCTTCGCACTCATGCCGACATATGCGCGCTTGCAGCGGCCGCAGCGCAGAAGGCCGGAGAGCAGGTAGTCGCTCGGGTTGCTGCGGCGCCGAGCCATGTCGTCGCCGCGCTCGCGCAGTAGCCGCTGCGCGCGGGCGAAAGTGAACTCGTCGACCAGTGCTTCGTGCAGGCCGGGCAGAGTTTCGCCGCGCCAGATCACCTTGCCGAGGTAGGCCTCGTTCTCCAACACCCATTGCACGACCGCTGGCTGCCAGCCCGCGGCGGGTGCGGGTGCATGCTCGTCCGCGAGTACGCGGGCGACCGCGGCGGTCCCGAGCTGCTCGCGCGTGTAGAGATCGAAGATGCGCTTCACCGTCGGCGCGGTGCGCTCGTCGGGCACAACGTCCTTGCGCTCGTTGCGCTGGTAGCCGAACGGCAAGCGTCCGGTCGCCCATCTGCCTTCCCTTGCGCGGCGTTCGATCCCGGCGGTGACGCGGTCGACGATCGTGGCATGTTCGAACTCGGCGAACACGGCCAACATCTGCAGCATCATCCGACCGGCAGCGGAGCCGGTGTCGAACGGTTCCGTTGCCGAGCGCAACACGACGTCGAGCGTGTCGAGTTCCTCGGCGAGTTGCGCGAGCTGACGTACCTTCCTGCTCAGCCGGTCGACGCGGTAGACGAGCAGCAGGTCGACCTCGTGCCTCCGGGCGAGATCGAGCGCGGCCTGCAGCCCGGGCCGGTCGAGCTTCGCGCCGGTCGACTGGTCCTCGTGATGGGCGACGATCGACCACCCGTCCTGCGCTTTGCAGAAGGCCTCCAGACGCTCGCGCTGGGTGTGAAGCGAGGTCGGCTGGTTCTCCTCGTCCGTCGAGATCCGCGTGTACAGGCAGACCTTGGTTATCGCCATCACCTCTCCTCGTTGGGTTCCGGGTCGTCCATGAAGCCAGCGATCTCGGACGAACGCAAGTCGACCTCAGCCGCGGCCGGCACGCCGCGACTGAGCGGCGAGAGCCGGTCCCAGAAGTCGGTCCGGTCGTGCCGCCAGCGGCGGCCGAACGCGGCGCCCGGATCGCCGCCGCTGGCGCGTGCGGACAGGTTGGTGAGCGGTCGTGCCGGGCCGCGGTCGGCGAGCGGCCACCACACCGGCGCGAGCGGCCCCTGCCGACCGAGGTCGAACGCGGTCGCCGCATAGAGGCCCCAGGCGTTGAAGAACGGGTAGCCCCTGGGTTCGGCAATCGAGCGAAGGTCGGCAAGCGTGGCCTCGAGCGTGGCGAGCCGCCCCGGCCCGGGGACGACGATGAGCAGGTTGATCGGCGGCCACTGGCTGCGCTCCCACAGCTCATGCACCTCCAGGTAGGCGAACAGCTTGTCCTGCAGCTGCTGCTTCGTCTCGGTGCCGCGGTCCCACTCCAGATGGCAGTCGATCAATCCGGCCGGGCAGGCGAGCTCGAAGCCGCCGTCCGGCCACGGCGTGGACAGATGCTTGCTGACGTCGAGGCGTCGCGCCGCCGCCGCCGGACCGAGCCACACCGTCACGCCGAGCGTCGGGTCGGTGAGCGTGGCGGCGATCAGGTCGGTGACGAAGCGGTTTGTCCCGAGCCGGTGTGCGAGCTGGGGATGCGAGCCCCAGTCGTCGCGGCGCTGCCAGCCAAGCTTCTTGCGCTCGACGCCGAGCCGGGCGGCGACAAGGATCGCCCCTGCCTCGTCGAGCAGCCAGTGCGCCTGCGCTTTGCCGTAGCCGAACGGGGCAGGCGGGTAGAAGCGATCGACCACGCGATGGCGATAGAGGAACAGCAGCCGATCCTGCGCCCGACGCCTCGACGAGAAGAACAACAGCGCGAGCTGATCCGTCGTCAGGACCTGCTGCTCGAACAGCATTTGGACGATCTCCCGGTCACGCTCGGTCAGATGCCGTGCCAGCTCGAACACCCGCTCCGCGCTCACCCGCACCGGCCGCGACTCACGCGCAGACGACAAAGAACTACGAATCAACCCTCTTATGTCGGAGCTTCCCATCGGCCGCATCACGCGCAACGGCGCGCCTCCCCGCGCCCATCCGGGACCTCAGCGACGCCGCCGGAAGCGCCGTCGATAACGCCATCCGAACCGCCACCGGAAACGCCAGCCCGCTTCCGGGCCGCCTCCAACAGCAGATCCGCCAGCAGCGCCACCACCTCGCGGCGCTGCTCCTCACTCAGCCGCACAAACCGCGGCTCCAACAGCTTGAAATCAGATCGCTTGCTCAGTCATTGCGGGGCCGGCAGAGGAGCCAGAACAACAGCAACGCAGAAGAGCCCGAAACGGTCTCTCCCTACAGACAGGCCATTTCGATGGCCGAAAAGTCACAGATCACCTGTCGCATGAACGGGAAGGATCATGGCGTGGGACACTGACCCGGACCCGACAAATCACCGACACGACACCGACACGGGCCGGATAGAACCCTCGGGACGGCGGCTTCTCCGCCCTTATCCCAGCGCGCGCGGAGCGGAGGCTCTAAACAAAGGGGCGCTGGTGGTGCATCGTAGGTGTGATGAGTTCCGCGGCCGTCGCCGACCTTGAGGCGCTGTACCGATCACGGTACGGGGCGTTCGCTCGGGTGGCTGGAGCGATCGCAGGTGTCGATGACGCGGGGGATGCCGTTGATGAGGCGTTTGCGACTGCGATCCTGAAGCTGGGGAGCTATCGGGGAAGTGGTTCGTTGGAGGCCTGGGTGTGGTCGATTGTGTTGAACGCTGCGCGCGCTCTTGCACGCAAGCGCCGAGGAGAGCTGCTACGAGAGTCTGGCGCGGTTGCGGACAGCGTGCTTTCCGAGGCGGACGCCGAAGTGCGCGGGTGGATCGCTGGCCTTCCTGAGCGTCAACGGCTCGCGGTTTTTCTCCGTTATTTCGCTGACCTTGACTATCCGGCGATCGCGCAGTCGCTCGGGATTGAGGTTGGCACGGTTTCGGCGACGTTGAGCGCCGCCCATGCTGCGTTGCGGCGTTCGAGTGAGGAGGCACACGTATGACCGAAGTCGACCGCAAAACCGGCGCCGCGCTTCAGCGGCTTCATCCTGAGCCCAGCTCTCTTCCGGATTGGGATCGCGTGTTGCGCCGCGTTGCGTCGCAACGCGAGCAAGCGGCGGAAGTCACTGTCCCGGAACCGTTGAGGTCTCGGCGTTTCCTTTCACACCGCCTCGTTTTGGCCCTGACGGTCGCGACCGTTGCGCTCACGACCGTAACGCTCAGCCTCACTGCACCGTGGACGGGGGGCCAAAGCTTCATCGACAAAGCACTCGCCGCGATCGGCTCCGACCGCTATGTGCACGCGGTTGTCGAACCGGCCGGTTTCGGCGGTGTGATCGTTGATCTCAAGAGCGGGAGAGAGCGAAGGCTGAGGCAAACGATCTCTTATTGGCTCGACAGCAAGACGCAGGCCTACAGTGCGCTCTTCTCCGTCAACGGCGTAGCTGTCGACTCCGAGATCGCAGGCGGAGAGCCCGCCCTTGCTGCATTCGCGCGCGGCTACCGGGCAGCGCTGCGCAACAGTGAGGCGAAGGTAATCGGGGAGACCACGGTCGCCGGCCACAAGGCCAAGATCATCCGCTTCACGATCTTTGGCTTCGTGCTCCCCGGCGGCGATCACGCCTACACCGGCGGGAACAGCTTCGAAGATGTTGCCGTAGACGCCCGCACGTACCGGCCGCTCTGGTTCCGGCAGGGCGGCAAGCAGCAAGACGGCACGACCGGCTATGGGCCGCAAACGAAGGTCTTGTCAATCAGCTCGAGCTCGACCTCGACCTCTGCCGAGCCGAAGCCGTTCGTGCAGCTCGACGGGAGCGCAACCACGATCCGCGCCATCGCTCCAACCGACGCGGGCAAAGCGCTCGGACACAAGGCTCTCTGGCCGGGCTGGACGCTGAACGGTTTCACGTTCCGCGCCGCCCTTCTTCAACGGGTCACAACCTCGCGGTACCCGGTCGTAGTGCCAGCACTCCGAAGCGGCCTCGGAGTAAGGCTCATCTACCGCCATGGCACGCAGTCCCTCACAATCAGTGAAGCGCCAACAGCTCAGGCGGGTTACGGCTTCCCCCGACCAACGCGCAGCTTTTCCGGGCGCATCCCTCCAACCGGCTCGATCACCCTCACCTGCCCAGGCTGCGCGGTGAGTTCTGCCTTCTCCCCCTGGACAGGCCAGCTCCACACCAGCGGGCTCTACATAACCATCTTCTCACCAACACGCAACCTCGCGATCGCGACCGCTCGAGCACTGCGAGAGCTTCCGTAACGAGGGCTTGACTCGAGATAGGCGCGTGCTGCGAGTGGTAGCGCGCTCGCGTGATCGCGATCCCGTAAAGCGCGCAGTTGAATTGGCAGGAATGTCCCCTGAGCTGTAAGTGGACTCAGGTGAGCCAGTCGGCGAGGCGGAGCATGTCACCGGCTATCGCTCGCACCGGCCGCTGATCGCTCTCCACGAGGTAGTCCTCGGGATGCTCGCCTTCGAAGTGCTGCGTCCACCAACGCGCGTCCGCACCGCGTGACCGGCGTTGAATAGAGCCGGTACGAGCACACGCCCGAGGTTCCCGCCGGCACCCGTGACGAGAACGGCCATCGGGTCGCGGCTGTCCGGTACGGTCGATGCGTTACTCATACCGACCGCAGCCGCTCGGCGGCCTCCTCCGGAGTCAGGTCGCGCTGCGGCTCCGCGAGCAGCTCGTATCCGACCATGAACTTGCGGACGCTGGCCGAGCGCAGCAGTGGCGGGTAGAAGTGCAAGTGCAGGTGCCACTCGTCGTGCGGGTCGCCGTCCGTCGGCGCTTGGTGGATGCCCATCGAGTACGGGAAGCGCGTGTCGAAAAGGCGGTCGTAGCGGCGGACGAGCGCACGGAGAACCGCCGCGAGATCGCTGCGCTCGCAGTCGTCGAACCGAAGGAGCGAGGGCACAGGGCGCCTTGGCACGACAAGGGTCTCGAACGGCCACACCGCCCAGTAGGGGACGAGGGCGACAAACGATTCGTTCTCTTCGACAACGCGCTCGTCCTCTTGTGCGAGGTAGTCGGCGAGCAGCGTCGGCTCTGCTAGCAGGCTCTCCTGCTCGCGCGCGACGAGTGTCGGTATGTGCTCGGTCGCCCAGATCTGACCGTGTGGATGCGGGTTGCTCGCGCCCATCGCGGCGCCTCGGTTTTCGAAGATCTGGACATGGCCGATGTGCGGATCGTTGCCGAGCTCCGCATACTGGTCCGTCCATACCTCGATGACGCGCTCGATCGCAGATTGCGACAGCTCGCCGAGCCCAAGGTCGTGCCGGGGGGAATAGCAGACCACACGGCAGCTGCCGTACTCTCCGGGGCCGTCGGCGAGTAGCGCCGGGAAGTCGTTCGGGAATACGAAGGTGCCCTCGTATTCGGGGTTTCGCCCACGACCTGAGCGCGCGTTGCCGGGGCAGAGGTAACAATCCGGATCGTGCTTGGGCAGATGCTCGGGCGGGGGCGGCTCGACCTGACCCTGCCAGGGTCGATCCGTCCGCTGCGGCGAGACGAGCACCCACTCGCCGCTGAGTGGGTTGCGGCGCCGGTGCGGGTGCGGGGTCGGCTCGACAGCGTTGCGCGATGGCGCATCGGCCTTCACCGAGCGGCCATGAGCGACTGCGCGTGAGACTGGAAGCGGTCGACGACAGCTGTCTGTACGCGGTCGAGCCTGCCGATCTCAGAGACGCGGAGGTCGTACATCCCCATCGAGAGGAGATAGTCCTCGACTGGTCCCGTCTCTTCGCGGTAGACCCAGTCGACCAGGTCGAACAGAGGCCACCAGGTATAGCCGGCGATGTCGACTCCCTCGTCGCGAAGACGGAGGAGGAACTCGATCGACGTATCGAGCCACCGCGCTCGCTCGGCGATGCTCCCGGTGGCGCTCGTCTCCGTGAGGAAGACAGGCACTCGGTAGCGATCGGCAAAGGCGCGCACGACCTCCCCGAGTCCCGTCGTGCCAGCGTCGACCTGGGGCCACGACTCACGCGGCTCGCCGGCTCGGTGCGCGAAGGTCGAGAGATGCGGGTAGTAGTTGATGCCCATGACCTCGGGCTGGGCGACGTGCTCACGACACCACGCGAAGTCGTCGTCGTCGAAGCCGTTCCGGCGAAGGAAGTCGGCGAGCGGATGAGCGTCATCGACCCCGCCGGTCAGGAGGTCCTCGATCAGGAAGCTTCGCCCCCGAAGGAATGCGACCTCCTCCGGGACATCCTCGCCCTCGTGCACGTAACGCATCGTCGCTTCGACGTGAACAAAGGTTGCGTCGCCTCCGGTTAGCTCGGCGACAGCAGCCTGCGTCGCGACGATTCCCCGCACGAGGGCACGGACTAGCTTCACGAATCCGTCGTCACCGCTGAGGTGAGGCGGCCATCGGGCGATCTCACCACAGTAGATCGCGTTGGTGAGCGGCTCGTTGAATGGCGTGAACGCCGTCAAGCGGCCGTGATAGCGCTCCGCGACTCGTGCCGCATACTCGGCGACGCGCTCTGGGTAGGCGTTATTGAGGAATTGATTGTCGAGCCAGAGCGGCGTTCCATAGTGCATTAGATCGGCGATCGTCTCCAGCCCGAGCTCGTCGAGTCGGTCTACGACGCGATCAAGCCAGTCCCACACGAAGCGATTCGGGGAGGGGTTGACCTTGTACCAGGGGATGCCGTAGCGGATGGTCGTCGCGCCGCACTCGCGCGCCATCCCGAGGTCTTCGGCCCACCGGTCGTAGTGCTGCGTCAGCTCGTACTCGTCGAGCGCGCGCTGGCCGAGATATGCCTGGGGAACAAACGTGTCCTCTATTCCGACCGCAAGTCGGAAACAGCCATCGGCGAATCGGTTTGCCACTAAGTGTCCTCTACTTGATTCCTGTTGTAGCGATGCCTTCGACGAATTTCCGTTGGATCATCAGGAACATGAGTACAAGCGGGAGTAGTGCAAGAACCGAGCCGGCCATGAGAAGGCCGTACTCGACCACGTGTTGGCCCATGAAAAGCGCCAGTCCTGCCGGCAGCGTCTGCATCGACGTCTTCGTCGTCACGATCAGCGGCCAGAGCAGATCGTTCCAGTTGTACATGAAATGGAAGAGACCGAGAGTCAAGAGCGCCGGGACCGAGAGTGGCAGTATCACCTGCCAGTAGATGCGGAACTCGGAGGCGCCATCGGTGCGGGCTGCATCCTCGAGTTCTCGGGGGATCGCAAGGAAGAACTGGCGTAGGAAGAAGATTCCGAAGGCGTTTGTTGCCCGCGGAATGATCAACCCTTGGTAGGTGTTGATCCAGTGGAGATGCGTGAGCAGGGTGAAGAGCGGGATGAGCGTTACCTGGAACGGCAGCATCATCGTCACCAGGACTGCGATGAAGATGACATCCCTGCCTGGGAACTCGAGGCGGGCCAGGGCGTAGGCGGTCAACGAATCGAATAGCAGCGAGATTAGGGTGACGCCTCCGGCGAAGATGACCGTGTTGAGAAACAAGCGCGCGTAGGGAATGCGATGCCAGATGTCGATGTAGTGCTGGATCGTGAAGCTGCGCGGCCAAAGCTCGGGCGGAAACTGAACGACGTCGGTGTCCGGCTTGAACGAGGTCAGCAGCATCCAGATGAACGGCAGGAGGACGGCGAGCGAAACCGCGACGAGGACGAGGAAGGACGTGATTCGTAGCAACCGCCGTACAAGGGCAGGGTTGCGCGTCACCGCAACGGGCCTAGCGATCGCAACCATCAGTACCGCACCAGCCGCTTATTGAAGAACTTGACCTGTGCGAGGCTGAGGGCGAAGACGAGCAATACGAGCACCCAGGAGATCGCGGCGGCGTAGCCCATCTGAAAGTCGTTGAAGCCCAGGCGGTAGATGAGCATCACGAGCGTCTCTGTTCGGAAGAACGGCCCACCGTGGGTCATGACGAAGATCTGGTCGAATGCCTGAAGCGCGGCGATCGCCGCGATCACGAACACGAACATCGTCGTGTTCATGAGCAACGGCCAGGTCATCGTGCGGAAGCGCGTCCAGCGAGCGGCGCCGTCAACGGCTGCTGCCTCGTAGAGATCGCGCGGGATGCTCTGCAATCCCGCGAGGTACATCACGGTGTAGAAGCCGACGTTTTTCCAGACGCCGACGACGATCACCCAGACCATTGCCCACGTTGGATTGCCAAGGCCGTTCGTCGTTATCCCTAGCTTGGCGAGCCAGTACGGGAGGAGCCCGATATCGGGATCGACGAGGAATTGCCAGGCGATCGCGGCAATCGCGAGCGACGTGATCACGGGCAGGAAGATCGACGCTCGGAAAAAGCCGCGGCCGATGACCTTCCCGTTGAGGAGCAACGCAAAGCCGAGCGCCAGGCCGACGGAGACGGGCGTCGTGATCCCGGCGTAGACGATCGTGTTCTTAAGTGCGTTCCAGAAGGCCGAGTCGTGGATCAGCGTGCGGTAGTTCGCGATGCCGACCCAGTCGCTATGGAAGACGCTGTAGTCCTCGAACGAGAACCGAAGCGCCTGGAACATCGGATAGACAAGGAAGACGCCGATGATGACGAGGCTCGGGGCGATGAACGCATAGGCTGCGAGCACCCGCCGGCGGTGCAAACGGGACGAGCGGAGCTTGCTGACTTCTGCGGCGAGGCGACCGCGGGGCTGGTGCCCCGCGGTCGCCCGCCGCCTAACTGCGGTCGTCGGCAGCAACGCCTACTTCTTGAGATCTGCGTTGATCTTCGCAGCCGCCTGAGCCAGGATCTTCGGTGCCGATCCAAGCTTGCTGTTCTCGATCTTCTGGATCGTCGGCTCGAAGATCTCTCCGTTCACGGCCGAGAAGTTGTTCACGTTCGTCAGGTAGAACTGCGCCAAGCTTGCGTAGTGGCTGAACGCCGCGACGTACGGGTTCTTGCTGAGATCGGACGCTGTAACGTCGGTGCGGGTCGGCGGGAAGCCGGCGCCCACGGAATAGGTGATCTGTGACTGCTTCGAGTTCCAGTACTCGATGAACGCCTCGGCGGCGGCCTTCGCGTCAGGGCCTACTTTCGCGTTGACAGCGAGGACCGTGCTGCCTCCGAGTGTGACCGACCGCTTCGGGCCCGCAGGCACCATGGCAAGTCCGAAGTTGATGCCTGCGCTCTTCGCGCCGTCGGTCATCCACGGCCCGTTCACTTCCATCGCCGCCTTCTTCGAGAGGAACAGCTTGTCGGCATCGGCGCCGGCGAGCCCGATCGGCGAGATGTGCTTATTAATGATCAGGTTCGCCCATTGTTGGACGGCCTGAACCGACGCCGGGGTGTCGAGCAACGAGTGCGCCCCGTCCGGTGAAACAACACCGCCGCCGTTGCCCCAGAGGAGCACGGGCCAGACGGGAACCGTTTGGTGATCGCCCAGAGCCAACCCGTACTGCGTCGGCCTGCTGCCCTTGCCGAGAGTGAGCTTCACGGCATCCTGCTGCCACTGGGCCCAGGTCTTCGGAGGGCCGATCAGACCCGCCTTGTGGAACATCGTCTTGTTCCAGTAGAGGAGGATCGAGAAGAACGTCATCGGCACGCCGTAGTAGTGACCGTTGTACTTGTCAGCCTCGACGGCCGCCTTCACAAGCGTGTTCGTCTGCAGGCTGCCACTCGAGTAGATGTCATCGAGCGGGGCGAGTACGCCCTGATTTGCATACTGGGGGATCTGTCCGGAGTCCGAGATAGCGACCAACTCCGGGCCAGTGCCGCTCGCCCAGCTTGGCAGCAACTTCTGGTAGAAGACATCCCAGGGCATGATCGTCATATTGACCTGGGTGTTGGGGTGTGTGTCGTTGAACTGCTTCACGATCGCCTCAACCGTCGGCCGGTCAGGCCCCGTGAATCCGTTCCAGAACTGAATGGTGGTGACCTTGCGGGCAGCAGCTGCCTTATCGGTTCTGATTGTCGCGGTCACCACCGCTGCACCCGTCAAGAGAACGAGTGCCAGAGCGATGATCAGTCTCCGCCGCATCTTCCTCCTCCTCCTTCCTTCGTTAGTGGCCAGAGCCTTTGGCCGTATGTCGTGGTCGATCTGCAAAGTCAGGCTGCTTCCGGCTCGCCGAGCCTGATGACGTTCCACGAGAGTGGCGGCAGCAGAACGGTGAGTTCGCTGCCGTCCGTCGCGTACTCGTCTCGTTGCTTCGGCGTCACGCGGTCTGGTGTTCTGTGAGAGTTCCCAGCGCGTGGATCGTGGTCGGCGATCGAGACGTGCTCGACGACCGCGTGATCCGGAAAGGCGCTCAGAGAAACGGCGAGCGCGAGCGATTCGGTCGTGTGGCGGTTCACGGCGAAGAGCGCGACTTCATTGGTCTCCTCGTCGTATGTGACGGCGACGTCAGCGATGGGTACGTCGCCGCAGCGGGCGGTCTCGTGCACTGGCGCCTGCAGCTCCGCCCGCAGCGAGACGCCGCGGGCATAACGGGCGACGTGCGCGAACGGGAAGAAGATGGTCTGTCGCCACGCTTCGCCGCCGGGTTCGGTCCGTATCGGAGCAATCACGTTCACGAGCTGCGCGAGGCAGGCGACGCCGACGCGATCCGCGTGGCGAAGCAGGGTGATCAGAAGACTCCCGACCACTACCGCGTCGGCGACCGAGTAGTCGTCCTCGATTAGGCGAGGCGCCTCGTCCCACGTCAACGAGGGAACGCCGGGGAAGCGCGACTGCTTCCAGACGTTCCACTCGTCCACGGCCAGCCGCAACCGTTTGCGGCTTCGACGTTGCGCGGCAACGTAGTCGCAGGTTGCGACGATCTCGGTGATCTGTCGATCGAAGTCGACCGCGGTTCCGAGGAAGCTGTCCAGATCGCCGTCGAGCTCCTCGTAGTACGCGTGGACCGAAAGGAAGTCAACCTCGTCGAAGCACTGTTCGAGGACATCGGCGTCCCACTTGGCGAAGGTGGGCATGTGGCGGTTCGAGCTTCCCGCCGCGACGAGCTCGATGCTCGGGTCGATCAGCCGCATCGCTTTGGCCGTCTCAGCCGCTAGCCGTCCGTATTCGATGGCTGTTTTGTGTCCGAGCTGCCAGGGCCCATCGATCTCGTTTCCGAGGCACCACAGGCGCACGTCGTACGGCTCGCTGGCGCCATGGCGCTGCCGCAAGTCGGAGAGAGACGTCCCGCCGGGGTGGTTGCAGTACTCGACGAGGTCGATCGCTTCCTGGAGACCACGGGTCCCGAGGTTCACGGCCAGCATCGGCTCGACTTGCGCGAGGCCCGCCCACGTCATGAACTCCCCAAGCCCGAACTCGTTGCTCTCGACCTGACGCCATGCCAGATTCAGCCGGCGCGGCCGCTCTGCGATTGGCCCGACCCCGTCCTCCCAGCGGTAGCCGGAGACGAAGTTCCCGCCCGGATAGCGGACAACGGTCACCCCGAGCTCACGCACGAGCTCGAGCACGTCCGCCCTGAGCCCAGCGGGATCTGCTGCCGGGTGCTCCTGCTCGTACAGGCCGGTGTAGACGCAGCGCCCCATGTGCTCGACGAACGCGCCGAACATACGCGGGTCGACCCGACCGATCGCGAAGGCCGGATCGAGGGCGAGTGAAGCCTGGTGCTCTACTTCGATGCGCGCCATGATGACCTGGCTTTGAAACGGGGAGTTTGCAACGTTGTTTGCATCGTTGTAGAAGGTCTTGTACAACCTTGTACAATCGCTGTCAAGTGCAGATGCCGCCCGACTCCTCAAAGAAGGACGCGTTCCGGCGACCGACGCTGCGGGACGTTGCGACCCACGCCAACGTCTCCATCAAGACGGTGTCGAACGTCGCCAATGGGTACCGGCACGTCTCCGTCGCGACCCGGGCGCGCGTCGAGCAGGCGATCGCCGAGCTCGGCTACCGGCCGAACATGGCCGCCCGCAGCCTCCGCAGCGGCCGGTCAAACGTCGTCGCGCTGGCCGTCCCTTTCCTCGACATGCCGTATTTCGCCGAGATCGCCCAGCACATCGTTCTGGCAGCCGCTGAACATGGCTGGACCGTTCTCATCGATCAAACGGACGGGAATCACGAGCGCGAGCGACTCGCCGTGGCCGGAATCCGTGACCATCTCATCGACGGCCTGATCGTCAGCCCGCTCACTCTCACGGCCGAGGACCTCGCCCAGCGCATGGATACGACTCCGCTCGTCCTTCTCGGCGAGCGAATCCACCACGGCCCCACCGATCATGTTCTGATCGACAACGTCGCTGCGGCGCGTGAGGCGACCCTTCACCTGGCAGCCCTCGGGCGCAAGCGCGTTGCCGCGATCGGCGCCCAGCAGGTCGACCCAGGCTTCACCGCACAGCTCCGCCTTCAGGGCTGGCGCGAGGCACTCCTCGAGTCAGGCTTGCAAGCCGACCCTGAACAGGCCGCACCGGCAGAAAGCTGGCGCCGCGCCGACGGAGCCACGGCGATGGCACGTCTGCTTGACGCCGGGCCGACTCCCGACGCTGTCTTCTGCTTCAACGACCTCTTAGCGCTAGGCGCGCTACGGGAGCTCAGTCGACGAGGCATCCGCGTCCCGGATGACGTCGCCCTCGTTGGATTCGATGACATTGAAGACGGACGCTTCAGCACCCCCACGCTGACGACCGTCGCCCCAGACAAAGCCGCGATTGCTCGTATCGCCGTCAACCTTGTCGCCTACCACCTCGGCGACGAAACCGAACCTTCGCCACAGGAGGTGTTCGCGCCTTATCGCCTGATCGAACGTGAAAGTACGCGCGGGCCCGCGGCAGACCAACCGGATGAAGAGAGCGGAACAGCACCGCTTCCAGTCGAGTCCACATCCACGCCGGACCCCAGTTAACGAGGAGGGCAACGCGCAGTGGCCGCTATCTGGCTCAAGTCGGTGAACAAGGTCTACGCCGGCGGTGTTCAAGCCGTCCACAACGTGGACCTAAAGATCGGCAGCGGGGAGTTCATGGTCCTTGTCGGCCCCTCGGGCTGCGGCAAGACGACCCTGCTGCGCATGATCGCCGGCCTCGAAGAGGTAACGGCGGGTGAAATCTGGATCGGCGACCGCGATGTCACTCAGCTGACACCACGCGAGCGCGATATCGCGATGGTCTTCCAAAACTACGCCCTGTACCCGCACATGTCGGTTGAGCAGAACCTTGGCTACGGGCTCAAGGTGCGCAAGACCGACGCCCGCACGATCAAGCATCGGGTCGGAGAAGTCGCGAAGATGCTCGGGCTCGATGAGCTGCTCGACCGCCGCCCTGCCGCGCTCTCGGGAGGGCAGCGTCAGCGCGTGGCGATGGGCCGCGCGATCGTTCGTGAGCCGGTCGCGTTTCTCATGGACGAGCCGCTTTCGAACCTCGATGCGAAACTGCGCGTCGGAATGCGGGCCGAGCTTGTGCGGCTACACGAGAAGCTCGGCATCACAACGGTCTACGTGACGCACGACCAGACCGAGGCGATGACGCTCGGCCAACGGGTCGCGGTCATGCGCGACGGCTATCTCCAGCAAGTAGATAGGCCGCAGCGGCTGTATCGCCACCCTGCAAACGTCTTCGTCGCAGCGTTCATTGGCTCGCCGTCAATGAACCTCGTCGAAGCGCGAGTCGCCGATGGGCATGCGGAGTTCGGCGGCTTCCGGATTCCTTTGAATGGTAAGCACCAGACCGGGGCAGTCATCCTCGGCTTCCGTCCCCAAGTTCTCCAGGACGCTGCTCTCGCAGATCCGTCTCTACCCTCAATCGAGGTCGTGCCGGCGGTCATCGAAGAACTCGGCTCGGCAACCCATGTCATCTTCCCGGTCGACGCTGCGCCGGTTGACGTCGATGCCGTGGTGCGGGCAGCAACCGGCCAAGGAGAGCAGGCCGTACTGCTCGCCGACGACCGGCGCGCGCTGTTCACCGCGGAGACGGGCGAGGCATCGAAGGCGCAGGTTGGCGTGAAGCTGAAGCTCGCGATCGACCCCAGCCGCTTCCACTTCTTCGACCCAGAAACGGGAGCAGCCCTCGACTCCAGAGATCGCGGTCACTCTTCCGTTGCAGTAGCCCACTCGCCGGCGTGATCGCGTGAACGTCTGGGCTCCGGGCCGAGTCAACCTAATCGGCGAACACACCGACTACAGCGGCGGGCTCGTGCTGCCAATCGCCATTCAGCTCGGGCTGACGCTCGAGGTCGAACCTCATGGCCCGCAGGTGGTCGCCCAGTCCGATGCCTTCGGTGCTACCCAGCCGATCGAGCCAGATGGCTCAGGCACTGCCACTCAAGGATGGGGCCGATTCGCTCAGGCAGTAGCGCGCGAACTCAACGACCTCGGCCGCGCGCCGGTCGGCATGAAGGCAACCATCTCCTCAAGTCTTCCCGCCGGTGCCGGACTGTCGTCCTCGGCCGCGCTCGAGGTTGGCCTCGCCATTGCGCTCTGCGCAGTCGCTGAGTTCGAACTCGAACCGTTCGAGCTCGCAGCAGCGTGCTGTCGGGCCGAAGAGCGCGCCGTCGGGGTTCCATGCGGCATCCTCGACCAGGCAGCGTGCGTCCTCGGTGAGAGAGATGCGGCGATCCTGCTCGACTGCGCGTCCCTCGGGCACGGATTGCTCGAGGTTCCGCCAGATGCCGGTTTCCTCATCATCGATTCAGGGATAAGGCGCGAGCTCGAGCACACCGGCTACTCCCAACGGCGACAAGAGCTCGAGACGGCCCTGGCCCAGCTCGGCGCGGCCAGCCCACGGGAGCTAACGATCGACCAGCTCGACCTCAGCGACCCTCTGTCGCGTCGCCGTCTTCGACACGTAATCACCGAGAACGCACGTGTCGAGCAGTTCGCGGAAGCATTTGCGAGCGATGATCTTTTGGCTGCCGGCGCGCTTCTCTCTGCGAGCCACGCCAGCCTTCGCGATGACTACGAGGTCTCGCTGCCCGAACTGGACGCACTCGCCGCCGCGGCCGAAGAATGCGGAGCCCTCGGCGCCCGGCTCATGGGCGGAGGATTCGGCGGCTCAATTCTCGCACTGGTCGAAGCGCCGCGAGCAGTCGAGATCGCAGAACGGATCCGGCAAACGAACCAGTCCAGACGCCTGCCAATCACCGTCCGGGCATCCGAGGGCGCGGGCGTTCGTCCTGGCGCCCAGATCGAACTCGCCTGCTGATGCGGGCGATCGTGACTGGGGGCGCGGGGTTCATCGGCTCGAACGTCGTCGACGCGCTCGTTGCCCGCGGGGACGAGGTGCACGTCCTCGACAACCTGTCCGAAGGGGTGCGCGAGAACGTGCACGCCGAGGCGCAGCTCCACGTCGCCGACGTCCGCGACCCCAACGCCGTCTTCGACGCGGCCCGGCCCGAGGTCGTATTCCACCTCGCCGCACAGGTGGACGTGCGCGTCTCGGTCGCCGACCCGGTGCTCGACGCGGACGTGAACGTGCTCGGCACGATCCGCATCCTCGAAGCAGCCCGCCGTCACGACGCGAAGGTCGTGTTCGCCTCCTCCGGCGGCGCCACCTACGGCGAGTGCGACGGCCCCGCGCCCGAGTCGGCGCCGCTGCGCCCGCTCGCCCCGTACGGCACCTCGAAGCTCGCCGGCGAGGTGTACCTGTCCACGTGGAACCGGCTCTACGGCAGCGGCCACGTCTCGCTCCGGCTCGGGAACGTGTACGGGCCGCGGCAGACGCCGCTCGGCGAGGCGGGCGTCGTCGCCATCTTCATGGGCCTGCTACACGACAGCGGCACGCCGACGATCTTCGGCGACGGCTCCCAGACGAGGGACTACGTCTTTGTCGACGACGTGTCCAACGCCATGGTCCGCGCCGTCGACGAGGACGGAGGCGTCTACAACGTCGGCACCGGCGCGGAGACCTCCGTCACCGACCTGTACGCCGCGATCCGGAAAGCCACGAGCGTCGACCGCGACCCCTTCTTCGCCCCCGCACGCCTCGGCGAACTGCAACGTAGCGTCCTCGACCCCTCCCTCGCCGACCGCCGCCTCGACTGGCACCCACGTCACACGCTCACCGACGGGCTCGCCACCACCTGGAAGTGGATCTGCGATTGACAAGGATCGCAGGGGGAGCAGGACTATCGATCAAGTCGCGGCCCTTCGGAACGAACGAGAACGGGCGCGTTCACCTCTACACGCTGGCCAATCCCCGAGGCATCGAGATCTCGATTCTCTCCTACGGGGCTCGCATCCAGTCGCTGCTTGTGCCTGACCAGGCTGGGCGCCGGGCGAACGTCGTACTTGGTTTTCCCACCCTCGAGCAGTATCGGACCTCCGACGCCTACTTCGGCGCGACTGTCGGACGGTTTGCCAATCGCATCGCAAACGGCGAGTTCGTCCTCGACGGCAAAGTCCACCGACTTTCGCGCAACGAGGGCGACAACCATCTTCACGGAGGGCGCGTCGGCTTTGACAAAAAGCTCTGGCGGGCGCGTACGGAGAAGGGCCAGGGCGAAGTCGCAGTCGTGTTCTGGTACAGCAGTCCTGTTGGCGAGGAAGGTTACCCCGGCGCACTTGAAGTCGAAGTTCGCTACTCATTGGACTCGCGCGACGTCGTCCGTATCCAGTACCGAGCAGCCGCTGCGCAGGCCACGGTCGTCAATCTCACCAATCACGCACTCTTCAACCTCGCCGGCGAAGGAAGCGGAACGATTTTGTCGCACGACCTTGAGATCGCCGCGACTCGCTACACGCCGACGGACCGAGAGCTGATCCCAACCGGCGAGCTGCTACCGGTCGCGGGTACGCCGATGGACTTTCTCCTGCCGACAACAATCGGCTCACGAATCAGCGAGCAGTACGAGCAGCTGATCTTGGCCGGCGGCTACGACCACAACTACGTTCTTGACCGAGATAGCTCGTCCCCGCATCTAGCCGCCCGGCTGACCCACAGCTACAGTGGCCGCGGCCTGGAGATCCGGACGACCGAGCCTGGTCTGCAGGTTTACACAGGAAACAGGCTCGACGGCGCGCTCACCGGCACGAGCGGCAAGCGCTATGAGCGGTTCGCCGGCATCGCCCTCGAGACGCAGCGCTTTCCCGACTCGCCAAACCACTCGCACTTCCCTTCAGTGGTGCTGCGACCCGCCTGCTCCTACCTGAGCACCACCGAGATCGCATTCGCAATCAGCTAGGCACGAACTTTCGCACTGCACTCATGAGTCGCCCGGCGGCCCGCCGCCGACTTGCGATCGGCGACGGGCCCACGAAGGCGGCCAAGGAGTGGGTTGGGGAAGTCAGTGGGATCGAGGGGTTATGTCGGCTCACGGCGCCCAGGCGGTTGTAGGGACGAAGCTAGTGTCGTCCGTCCAGGACGTCGTGGAGTCCCATGGGTCGGGTCCGCCGTTGCTGGCCACGTATAGCTGACCGTTGTAGTGGCGCAGGTACAAGGCGGAGTTGCCGTACCACTGCAAGGAAACGCCCTGTCCGTTGTGACCAGGGACTTCGCAGAATGTTGCATCGGTTTTGAACTGCTGCGATCCATCGTTCTGCTGCTGATAGATCGCCCCGCTCGACTGTCGCAGGTAGCCGTTTGGGAAGTTCTTCGACTCGAATGACAAGCACGAGCTGTTCGCCAAACCCGCATGAACGATCCACGTGGCGTCTTGCTTATCGCCGGTCGGGCTGCTGACGTTGATCACCGAGATGATCCCGCGTCCATTCTGGTGCCGGATGTAGTCGCCAGTGCAGCATGGCGTCGTTGCCCGGAACGAGACCGTCGCGCCGGGCGCTAGCGACACCGCATTCATCCACGGGAACTGCTGACTGGCCGCCCCACTGCAAGCTTCGATGTCCAGCTGCGTGCCGTTCGTCGTGTTGCCGCCGGGATCGGTCAGACACAGTCCCGACTGTGGGTTCAGGAGCGTCCCGTCAGCCTGTTGCACCCATTGCTGACCGCCGACGCCGTTGCAGTTGAACAGGCCGACCTTGGTGCCAGACGCGGTGGCGTTGCCGTTGATGTCGAGGCATCGCGTGAGAGTGCGGAGTGTATTGTCGGCGTAGTGGACCCAGTGCTGGTCATATGCGTTGGTCAGACAATCCCACATCTGCACTGGGATGTCGTTCCAGTTCCCATATTGGTCGTTGCCGCTGACGTCGACACACTTGCCGCCGGGAGCGTTGATGGGGTGCCCGCCTGCGACTGAGAACTGCTGGGATGAGCCGCCAGTGCAGGCTTCGATATCGAGAACGGTGCCGTTGGTGGTGTTGCCTGCGGGATCGGTGAGGCATAGCCCGGACTGCGGGTTCAGGACTGTTCCATTGGCTTGCTGCACCCATTTCTGCCCGCCGACGCCGTTGCAGTCCCAGAGCTCGACCTGCGTCCCGGACGCCGTGCTGTTGCCCTTGATATCCAGGCAGCGGCCGAGCGACGTGAGTGACTGGTCGGCGTTGTGCAGCCAGTACTGGTCAGCCGCCTCTCGTAGGCAGTCCCAGATATCGACGTTCGTCCCGTTGCCGCCGTTGTTGTTCCCGACGACGTCGACACACTTACCGGCAGGCGCCGCAATGGGCTGATGTGGGTAGGTGACCCAGAACTTCTGAGAGTTGGCGCCTGAGCAGGTTTCGATGTCGAGCTGTGTGCCATTCGTCGTGCTGCCACCTGGATCGGTGAGGCACAGCCCCGACTGCGGATTCACCAAGGTGCCGCTGGACTGCTGCGTCCAGTTTTGGGCACCGGAGTTGTTGCAGTTCTCCAGGTCCACCAAGGTGCCCGAACTCGTCCCGCCACCGACGACGGCAAGGCAGCGACCCAATGAGATCAGCGGCCCGGTAACGAGCCCATTCGTCGGTGTCCATCGCTGATCGACGGCATCGTGCAGACAGTCCCAGATATCGACGATCGCACCGTTCGTGCCGATGTCGTTCCCGGAAACGTCGATGCACTTGCCGGCGGCAGGATTGATGATCGGTACGCCGGTGCCGCCTCCAGTCGTTCCCGAGTAGCCAACCGAGGCGATGTTCGACTGAATCGCCGCAACGGTGGCGTTCGACGCGTACCCGGTCGTCATCACTCCTTCGAAGAACGCGCCCGATGCAGCGTTGCTGTTGTCGCCGCCGATCCCGAGAACGATGCCGCCCTCTTGATGCATCGGGATATATCCGGCGGGCTGGCTTGGAAGCGCTCCGGCATACAACGACGTCAAGCTCGCTGCACTGGCGCTACCTCCGTCGAGGGCGAAATTCGCCTGACCGTCGTTTCGCAAGACTCCAGTGACGAATGGTTTGTTCCAGCCCATACCGACGTTGTTCGGGTTGGTGTAGCCGTAGATTCCCAAGCCTCCACCCATGAAGGTGGCGTTTTCAAAGTCAGCCTGGAACCACGGCCCAACATCGGCACACGGCTCCGCAGTGCAGTGATCGGAGATGTTCAGAGCATCCATGTGGCCGTTGCCTGTATCGGCCGCGGTCGTCTCCGCATTGCCGAAGTCGAAGCAGCAGCGGTCGTTTTGGGTGATGTAGGTCCCGCCGATCACCGCGTACATCGATTCGGCTTGTCCGTTCGTGGCAACGCCGGCACCGGTCATCCGACGGTATCCCGTTCCCGCGGTAAAGAGCAGGCCGTAGGCCCTGTTGCCACCGGCTGTGATCGGTAGCGAATCCGCACGAACACCGAAATCTCCCGACCCTGCAGTGCCGACGACGCCGATTGTCAGATCGTTGTGCTGGGACGACTGGTCATAGATTTTCGTGACCGTACACACGGTGCCGGCGCAGAAACTGTCCTGAGCGGCCGCATTCGCGTAACCGCCGGCCGCCAACAGGCCAATGTCCGTCGAGGAGCCATCGGATGCCCGCTGCACCCGGTACAGGGAGCCGCTGTACGACGAGTAGAGAGCGCGTACCGAACTGTACGCAGCAACGCATGGGTCACCTGCGCTCGAGAGAATGTCGCACGGTTCCTGCGTGATGGCGTGAGCCGGAGCCCCACCGCTAGCGGCCACGATCACACACGCCGTGAGCGCAAGCAGCGAGCCAGCCACTCTGCTGATTCGTGGCGCCGCCGTTCGGCGTCGGCGGGAGGTCGATTCACGGAGCACCTCCTCGACCACGCGGTGCTCGCGCCGCCTCAGACCGGGAGACCATCTCATTTCACCGTCACCCCCTGAACTGGTTGTTTCTAACGTTGTATCTAACGTTGTAAGCGATCCTTCCAGCTCACCGCCGCTGAGTCAAGAGCCGGTCTTGCAGGATCGCTAGGTACGGAGGTGCTTTGGCCGTGGCTGCTCTTGAGACGCGCCAAGAGCTCAGCCGCCGACGGCCGTGGGCGCTCGAGGACTGCTACCACGATGACGCGGCGCACGTCACGGTCGCTCACCCATGCTGCCGACCACCGTGCGGTGGAAAGTCACCTCGGCGATCCCGGCACACGGCGAACAAGCGCAACCCCAAACCGGCAGCACCTCGGACTGGACGCTGATCGAGATCACGGAGCCGATCGCCGGCCTCGACGAGCCGCACGAGCCGGCGGCACGAAGCCGTTCCAGAGGCTGTGCGCGATCGTGCAGGAAGAGGCAGAGCGCACTGACGCGGACCTGCCTCCTCGTCGAAACTAGCCACCTGGAATGCGGCGCTCATCACCGATGCGGACGCGCAGAGGTTCATCGAGGTGACCAGTCACGGCAAGTGGCGATGACTGCGGCTGCCCGGGCAACCCGAGACTTCGGCCGCGTGAGTCAGCGAGAGCGCCCGAGGCGGTAGCACCACCCGGCCCGTGATCCACGTCGTAGAGCGCCGTTGCGCCCGCTTAGTTCCGGAGGTGGTAGCACCGTAACAATTCCGCTGCCTAAACAGAAAACGAAAGTTACGGATTTGCAGGGGCTTTCTATGGGCCGAACCGAGTATTGCGCGAACCGCGCCGAGGCCGACTTGATCGCCCCACCGATCGGGCTCTAAACCCGGCCCGCCGGGCTAGACAACACGCGTCCGGCGCATTTCGGCCGCCAGCTCCAAGGCCCGACGGCATTGCGCAAACGTTCTCTACGGCGCCGACGAGTTTGCGAGTCTTGGGTCGACGCAATACAGTCGGCCGAAGCGACCGTGGTTGTCGTTTGTAAGCCAAAGCGAGCCTTGGGCGACGGCGATTTGACCGAATGCCATTGGGAGAGCGGGATCGGCTGACCGACGACCCGATTTGTCGCAACGTCGACCGACCAGAGCAGACAGGCGCCGCCTTGTTCGGACTCGTTTGAATCGGGTTCGTCAGGACCCAGACATATCGACCATCGACGACGGCCGCGCTCGAGCTGCGAGCTTCACGGAAACGGCAGCGGCGCCGTCGCCGCGCGTTGCATCCAACGCGGCGAGCTGACGCTCGGCACCGACAACGGATCCGCTTTCACAAGCCGCCGCTTCCGCGAACGACTCGCCGAGCACGGCGTCACCCACCGCCGCGGCGGCTACCGCGACCCCGAATCGCAGGCCTTCATCGAAAGCTGGTTCGGGAAACTGAAGGAGCGGCTCGTCTGGCGCTCCGACTTCGAGACGCTCGAGCAAGCGAGAAAGGAGATCAACTCGTACATCGACCGCTACCACCACCGCCCGCACTCCGGCCTCGGCTACCGCACGCCGACCGAAGTGCGCCACACCTGGGAAGATGGCCAACGACTACAGAAAACAGCGGCCTAACATGTCGAGCGCGACGGGGTCCAGGTCATTTCACTTCAGACTTGAACATGCTGCGAGTGTAGGGAGTGCGCGAGTCGACTCTCCTCTTCCGGCGCCTTCAAAAGCCGGAGCACGAGGAGGTGTGGCACCCGCTTGTCGTACCTATTCGGCCGGTAGACGACCGCGGCGCCGCAGGAAGAAGCCTTATCGAGTCGCCAGACACTTCGCGATTAGTGAGCGAATGACTCGAGCCTCGCGCGTCGGTGTCCGATGGCTGCGTGACGCATGCGTATAGTCGACGACGGCGTTGCCTCGGACTTCGTGACTCATGAAGCTTAAGTGTGCGCCAGGTCCTGTTTCGAGGCCACTTGCCAGCGCCTTGGCGTCGGTGGGTGTATTGATCAGCTGGTAGGCAAACAACGTGACGCTGACTTGGCCGTCGCTCGACGTCGTAATGGCGGTGGCAACGCCTCGGCGAGCTGCCGCTCGCACGGAGGGGAACTCAGCTACGCCACCACTAACGCACTTCGTGAAGTGTTGAAGCGCCGCCGTCGTTGCGGGGCCTCCTGATCCGCAAGCCGCTAGTAAGGGCCCAAGTGAGACAAGCATGACGAGGCGCGACCTCATGGCTTCCAGACGTGTATGAGAGACACGGACGGGCTTGCACCGGACCGTGGAGGAATTCTTAAGCCGATTTCGACTGTCGGTTGGAAGTGCCCGTTAGGCACCTGGCGCGTCGACCCAAATGAGCTGCAGAAACCCCGGACACAGGCGTCCACCCCGTAGCTGACGAATGTCCCCGACTTGACGCGTTCACTCGAAACGTTCAGCGAAACGCTCCAGCTCCCGCCTTTGGTCACGCCGGTTGACCGGACCCCGTTCTTCCGTCCACTTGTTATGAGAGTTCTGGTTGGTTGTCGGTCCTGCAGTGGCGAGCGTATTCGACGGGTGTCTGGTAGCTCAAGGATTGGTGTGGTCGGTAGTGGTTGGGCTCGAGCCGGCAGTCGGGGAGCAGCAGCTGCGCTTCGTACAGGGTGTTGAAGCTTTCCATTTCGAGCAGCTCGCGTCGTAGGTGGCCGTTGAAGGATTCGACGAACGGATTCTGCCAGGGTGCGCCGGGCTCGATGTAGCCGGTGCCGGTGTTGTTGAAGCGGCACCAGTCTCTGAGCGACTGGGAGACGAACTCGGGGCCGTTGTCGCAACGGATCAACTTCGGAGCTCGACCGCGTCGCTCCACGATCCGCTCGAGGACGCTGACCGTGTCATCGGCGCTCATCCTGCGCGCCGCTGGCGTCGCGAGTGCTTCGCGGGTGTGCTCGTCGGTGACGGTCAGGATCTTGAGCGGGCGGCCGTCAGCGGTGCGGTCGCTGACGAAGTCGATCGCCCACACCTGGTCGGGACAGACCGCGGTCAGGTGGCCGGGCATCCGCGGCCCTCGCCGACGTCGTTTCGTCTTCGCCGGCAGCCGCAAGCCTTCGTCGCGCCGCAGCAGCTGCACCCGCTTGCGGTTGCAGGCCCAGCCCTCGCGGCGCAGGATCGCGTGGATCCGCCGGTAGCCGAAGCGCGGATGCCGCCGCGCGAGCAGTTGCAGCCGCTGCCGCAACAGCGCCTCCTCCGGCACGAGCAGACGCCGGTAGCGCTGCAAGGAGCGATGCTGGCTCGTCAACCGACACGCTCTGCGCTCTGCGACCCGAAACGATCACGCAGAGACACCACCGCTCTGCATCGCCGCTCCGGGCTCAGAAGTTTCCCCGAGCCACCTCCCTCAGCATGCCGATATCGAGCGCCTCCTCGCCAACGATCGCTTCAGCCGCGCATTCTCTAACTCGAGCGCCTTCAGCCGGACGACGTCCTCGGGCCGCATCGCCCTGAACTGCGCCCGCCAACGCTGAAAGGGCTACACCGAGATCTCCAAGTGCCGACAGACCGCGTCGACGTCAGCACCCTCAGCCTGCAACCGATCCGCCTCACACAGCTTCCGCACGATCCGCTCCGGCGTAGGCCGCTTCCCCTTCATGAACGTCACCTCCTCGCCCGTACGGGCGATCGTGACTCTCACAACGGCCGGACTCGAATCAGGGGGTCACGTCAGTGGCCCGTTAGATGTCTCGTTGCAATTCGGCGGAGGTGGCGAAAAAGCGTTCGACGTAGGTGTCCGCATCGAGGTCACTTTCGCGGATCAACGAAAAGACTTCCGAGCCACTGTCTGGACTCTCGCCATCGAGCGCGTACGCTTGGAATAAGTCGAGCAACTCCCAAGACTGGTCGAGCCCGCAATACGACTCCGCTTCTTGGCGGGCCGCAGCGATCGCCGCTTGGAAATCAGACGCACGCCAGAGCGTGATGCGTTCTTCAAACATTCGGCCGTTCCGGACGATGTGCCGTACCGCAAACCACTGATCCATTAGCTCCCTCGCTTCTGCTTGTTCCTTATTTTGGCGTACTTCTCCTGAGCCTTGAGCTTCTGCTGCGCCCTCTTAAGCGCCGCTGGGTCCGCCTTCTCCCCCTTGCTTGCCTGCTTCAGCGCTTCGGCTTCGGCGTCAGAAAGCGCTGGGCCCTTGCCTGGACCTGTCCCGGCGATGAGGTTTCCCTGATCGTCGCGCGATTGCTCATCGCTCGTCGCCTGCGCGATGTTTCCCTGATTGTCGGGCAGCGGCGTAACACGCGTCGCCTGGGTGTACATGTCGACGATCTTCTTGATGACGTAGCTGTTGTTGCTGTTGCACGCGGCGGGGTTCGTGAGACAGGGCGCGGCAGCGATCACAAGCGCGACCCCCAAGCCTCCCAAGCCGGGGTGTGGAATATCGCCCGCAGCGCAAAGTCCGGTTGGATCGTTTTGTCCGACCGGGTTGTCGCCGCCATACGAGTAAGGCGTCCCGGTCGTATCGGTCAGAGGGTCGATTGATAGGAACTGTCCCGTTTGTGGGTCGTAGTAGCGGTGGATCAGATAGCTGAGGCCGGTGGTATCTGTGTAGGCGCCCGCGTAGCCGAAGGGGCTGTAGCTGCTGAGGCCACCGGTTGTTTCGGGTTTGCCCCAGGCGTCGTACGCCGTTGAGGCAATGAGGGCACCGCCTGAAGAGACGATCCCGCGGACCGAGCCGAGCGAATCGCTGACGAGATATTGGATCGAGCCTGTGGACAGGTTGACTTGCTCGAGGGGTGCGTTGTCGGGTCCATAGATGTAGGCGTTGCTTGAATCCATCAGCAGCTGCGGGATCGAGCCGGTCGGGTCCCACGTGAAGGTCTGAGTGGTGGCGGAGCCACCCGCCGGCGTGACCGTGCTGGTTTGGCGGAGGCCGGTGCCGTCGTAGCCGGCGCTCGACATCGTCGCGGCCGCGTTCGTGTAGTTCGTGAGTTCCTGTGCGCCGTTGTAGGTCGCGCTCGCGATAGTGGAACCGCCTTGGCTCGCGCCCGTCCGCTGGCCGTTCGCATCGAAGGTGTACGTGGTCGTTGAACCTGACAGCGCGGAGCTCGTCAGTTCGGACGCGTTGTCGTATGTGCCGGTGGCGCCGGTTGGCAGTGTGGTCAGGTTCCCGGACGCGTCGAAGCCGTACGTGAGCGCGGTGCCAGAACCGGGTGTCATCTGCGTGACGCGGCGTAGGGCGTCGTAGGTGTAGCTCGCCGGCGACCCAGTCCAGGATGGCGTGTCGGTCTCGGATGCGATCCCACCGGACGGGACATCGCTGTACGCGAATTGGAGGAGCGTCGAGGAGGTGTTCGTGAGGCTGATCTGTGACGGAGCATCAGTGGGGTCGTAGGTCGTGGCGATTGTGTCGCCGGTCGCTCCGAGCGTGAGCGAGTTCGGGAGGCCGTCCGCCGTGTTGCCGATCGTGATCGTGTGGTTGTTGAAGTCGGTGATCGAGTTCAGCTCGTCTGCGTTGTCGTACCCGTAGGTGACCGTATGGGTGGTCGCCCAGCTCGGGCTGCCGAGCGGGTACGTGAACCCGGTGGTTTTGCCGTCGTCGTTGTAGGTGTATGTGACAGTTTTTCCGGCGCCGTTCTGGTAGGAGGTCAACTCGTTGAACGGGTCGTAGGCGTAGGTCGATCTGCCGGTGCCGTCGACCATCGAGACCTTATTGCCGTTCGCGTCGTAGGTGTTCGCGACCGAGTGGGCCGAGGACGTGGAGTAGCTGACGGTCGCTACCTGGTTCAGCGGCGTGTACGTGTTCGTCGTCGTGACGCCATTCGGGTCCACGCTCGTCAACAGGTTGCCGGCCGGGTCGTACGTGAGGGTTGTCGTCTGGCCGGCTGTCGCCCAGGTGGTCACAGGTCGCGTCTTTGAGACGAGTTGGCCGAGTGAGTCGTAGCTGTACCTCGTCTGATAGGGCGAGCTCGTCTGGTAAGGCGCTGAGGAAGAGCAAGCATTGACGCCGGATGTGTTTCCGTCCGGTGGAACCGTCGCGGTCTTCTCGCCTACGGGGTCGTAGCAGTAGCTCGTCGTCGACGCCGCCGTTGTCCCTGAGCCGTTCGTCACGCTTAAGACTTCGCCCACGCTGTCGTACGTGTACGTCGTGATCTGGTTCGGCGCGCCGCTCGTGTTGCTTGTCGGTGGCGCCGTGATCGTCGAGACCCGGCCCGCGTTGTCGTAGCTGTACGTCGTCGACGCGTATCCGCTTAGACCGGCTGGTGCCGGTGTCGTGACGGTCGTCTTCTGGTTGAGCGCGTTGGAGGTGTTCGATGTCGCGTCCGAGGCGAGCCGGTTCCCATAGCTCGACGGGTAGCTCGTCGGACACGACGCCGCCGTGAGCGAGTTCGCCGCCACCCCAACCGGGGGCACGGTCTGGCCAACATTCCCGTCACCGTCGTAGCACGTGAGCGATGCTTGGCCGTCAGGGTCAGTGACGAGCGTGAGCTGGTCGTCCGCGTTGTACGTGTAGGTCGTCTGCTTGTTTCGAGGGTTCGTGACGGTGAGGCGGTTGCCGTTGCCATCGAACGTGTACGCGGTGGTGCGCGCGGCGAGGCCGCCACCTGTCTGTCCAACGGTGACACTCGTCACCTCACCATCGTTGTTGTAAACGGTTGTCGTAGTGAAGTTGGCGGCTGTCGCTCCGCTGAGGTTTCCGTTCGGAGCCGTGATGCTTGTCCGTTCGCCGTCCCCGTCGTACCCGTACGTCGTTTTGGCTATCTCGCCGCCACTGTTTCCGTCCGGGGCGGACGTCGACGTCACATCGCCGCTGCTGTTGTAGCCGAGTTGCGTGACGACGCCGTTCGCATCGATCGTCGCGCACGGGAGTGAAGTCGATAGCGGCGTCGCCGCGCACGAGTCCGTGGTTCCGCCGAGCGTCACCGAGTTCCCCGAGTACAGGGAATAGGTCGTTCGTTCCTGGCTTGCGCTTGAGCTCCCCGGGCTGTAGTCGCCTGCGGTAGTCCAGAGCAGGTTGCCGTTCGTGTCGTACTCGTAGAAAGTGACGTACGCTGGCGGGGCGGACGAGGGTGGCGTAATCGTGGTTCCGGGGGTGGCTGCGGCCGGCGGTGAGAGGGATGAGCACGCAACGGCTGCGAGCGCCTTCGCGGCACAAGTCGGCTCATCGAAACTGTTGTACGAGTAACTCGCTGTCTGCCCGAGTGGGTTCGTGCTCGACGTGATGTTCCCATTGCCGCTGTACGCGTAGGTGCTCGTCCCGTTCGGTTGAACGATCGAAGTGTCGAGGAGCGTCGAGGCATCCGGCTGGTAGCCCGTCGTGAACGACGAAGGACCCGTGTAGCCGTCCACTTGCGAGACAAGGATGCCGCGGTCGTATGTGTACTGCGTCTTGTTCCCGTCCGGGTCCGTGACGACAACCGCTCCGGATCCACTTGGCGCGTCGAGGCTCGTGTAATTGAACGTCGTCGGGTTGCCGTTCGGATCGGTCTGGGACGTCACCCGGCCCGTGGCGTCATAGAGGTTGACGATCTTGGCGCCGGCGTTCGGTCCGCCCGTCTGCCCGTTCGGCCTGGTGATCGTCAGCAGGTCATGCTTCAAGCTCGCGATCGAGTTGCCCTGGTCGTACGTGAACGAGGTGACTCGGCTCATCGGGTCGGTTACAGAGATGAGATCGTTGCTCGAGCAGGTCGAACTGGGTGGCGAGCAGTACGTGTACGTCCATGTTCGCCCGAGTGGATCGATGACGCTGGTAACCAAGCTCGAGGAGTTCTTGGCGATCACGAGCGCTCGCCCGGAGGCGCTGCTAATCGTCATACAAGAGCTCGCCGACGAGGGACAGTGCCCTGAGCCCGGCGCCGGCGAGTTGTACGACACGCTCAGTCCCGCGCCTCCTGCGGAGGACTCACCCGTCAGCTGCCCGGAACCGTTGAAGGTGTAGCGCTGATACGGATGCGTGATGAACGTGTACGTGCTCGATCCTGAGTCGTAGGTCAGGCTCGCTGTCACAGCCGCAAGCGCGCAGTACGTCCCCGCAGCTCCCGAACCGACATACGGACTCTGACAAGCACCACCGACAGGTGGGTAGAACGTCACCTGGGCGCCATCCTCCTGATTGATCGTCACCGCCCCGTTGCCGACGCTCAGCGTCATGTTCCAGTTGTCGGTCCACCCGTAGCCGAGCGCTCCAGGCGTCCCCGCGGTCGCTTGCGCCTGGGCAAGCGACGCGTCGTAGGTGCGACTGAACGAAACCTCAGGCCCGTAGCTCGCAACGGAGACGTCAGTCTTCGTCTCCGAAAAGTCCCCGTTCTCCGTGTTCACCGGGTCGGCCACGCCCTGGGCGCAGTGGCAAAGGCCAGGCGCTGCCGCGTTCGAGCCGCCCAGGACCCAGTTGATCGGCGCTCGAGTTCCGCCGGCAAGGCGATAGTGGTTGGCGACTTGGCCCGGGGTGAGCGCTCCGCTCGAGTCGGTGTTTGAGCCGTACAAGGCGGGCTCATCGATCGAGCCGCTGAAATACTGGCTGTTGTTGAAGTTGTTGCCGATGTATACGCCCGTCGAGGTGTAGTCCGGTGCGGTCGTTTCGGGTCGCGGGTTTGATACGCCGCTGATTGTTGGGGCAAGGGCGCCGTCGACATAAAGCGCGATCTGGCTGCCGTCCCACGTCAGAACGGCGTAGTGCCAAGCGCCGTCGTTGTAACTACCGCTCGAGAGGTCGCCGGTGTTGTAAACGATGCCGTCGAGCTGGCCGGTGTAGGTGAGGTAAAGCTGTGCCCCAAGCGTTTGGCCGGACGACAGAATCGGCTGGGTAACCCCCGCGGACGTCTTGAACCACACCTCCAAGGTCAAGCTCTTCGACGGCTGCAGCTTCGACGCCGCCGCCGTCGAGACATACCCTGACGATGAGCCGTTGAAGGTGGCCGCGACATCGCTACCGTCGCTGATCGCGCCAACCTGGTTGACCGTGACGCCGCTCTGGTACGTTCCGGCGGCGGGACTATCGGAGATGTCTATTGCCTGCTGGGTGTAGGGGTAGCTGTAGGTCTCGTCGAGTGGCCAGTAGCCGCGCAGGTTCGAGCCGCCGTCGCTGAAGACGGCCGACCGGTAGCCGCCAACGGTGGGCAGCTTGACCGTTGCCGAAGTGCTTCCGCCGCTGTTGCTCGCGGTCACCCGCACCGAGAGTGTGTGGTTGTTGTCAGCGCTCACGATCGTGTAGCTCGAGCCGGTCGCGCCGCTGATCGAACTACACCCCGATCCGACATAGCCGCAGCGCAACCACTGATACGAGAAGCTCAGCGCCCCGTAGATCTCCGTCGACGCATTCCACGAGCCACTGTCAGTGACCGAGTACGCCGACCCCACGAGAGGGCGGCCCGAGACGACCGGAGCGACGACGTTCACAGGCGTCGCAACAGGCCCGCTGGTGGCCGCCGCATAGTGGTTGGCGATCACCCCTGACCTCAATGCGCCAGACGAGTCGGTGTTTGAGCCGTAGATCGCCGGCTCGTCGATCGAGCCGGAAAAGTGCGCGCTGCCGGTGTAGTTTTGCCCGACAAAGACCCCGACGCTGTCGTAGGTCGGAGCGGTCGTCTGAGCGGCCGGGTTTGAGTTGCCTGGCGCCGCAAGAACGCCATCGACGTAGAGCGAGATGCTGCTTCCGTCCCAGGTCACAACCGCGTAATGCCAGGCACCGTCGTTGTAACTGTTCGCAGTAGCAACGGCGCGGTTTGCAACGAACCCGTCGACCTTGCCGCTATACGTGAGGTAGAGCTCAGCCCCAGCTGAACCGCCGGTCGAAAGGATCGGCTGCGTAATCCCCGCGGACGTCTTGAACCAAGCCTCAAGCGTCAGACTCTTCGTTGGCTGCAACTTCGAGGTTGAAGGAACAGACATATACCCCGTCGACCCATCGAAGGCGGGGGCGTAATCGGTCGACGTCCGGATCGCGCCTGCACCGCCCAGCGTCACCCCGCCGCCGTACGTCCCATTCGCCGGAGAGGCTGCCTGGTCGCGCGCAGTCGTACCGGTCGTCTCGTCGAGCGGCCAATAGCCGACGAGACCCGGGACCGCGAGCACCGCCGGTCCGTAGTACGGAGGTTGCGGACCTGCAAGAACGCCGGGAGCGAACAAGAGAAGAACCGTGAGCGCTAGCCCAAGCGCCGCTGTCACTTGGGCCGCAACGCGGCCACGAGCAGTAGCTACAGCCGGAACGAGCCGCAGCATCCGCTCTTCCAACCCAGACCCCCCATGAGCGCGACCAACCGGTCGCTAAGGAAGCTCTACAGCCCGACCGGATTTTTGTCAATCCCCGGTATCGAGATTGTCAACATCCATTCGGGGTTCGATATAAGGCCTCCTAGGCGCTGCGCTTGGTTACGCCGAGACACGCCGAAGCTAAGCTCGGACGAGTCCCCGCGCAAGGAAGCTCGCTGCGAGGCGGAGACTGTCCACGATGCCCTGCCGGGATCATCAAGCTCCTCCAAGACCGGTCCTGCACGCATCGCTCGTCGCGACTCACGGGAGGACCGTCGCACATCCAATCGTCTTACGCTCGACTCAGTGCTGAAACGCGCATAGTTGGGTGATGCGGATCTTCGTCGCGGTGGTTGCGTGCTGCCTTGTAACTCCGATGGCAGCATCGGCGACAACGCCCCAGCCTGTGAGCGTGCTCATGTTGAAGGCGACGTGGGGTCCGACGCCGTACACCGATGTTGAGGTGCAGGCGGCGATCGACGATGCCGCGCAGTTCCTCGACACGGCGTCGTTCAGCCAGATCCAAATCACCGGCACGCAGACGCCTTGGCTGAAGGCTTACCCGGGCGAGGCTCCTTGTGCTACGGATGCGGATTGGAGTCAGTTCTACGCACAGGCGAACGCCGCCGCTGCGACCGCCGGCTACGACGTTGCTTCTTACGACCGAGTCGTCTATCTCTTACCGCCGGATAGCGCATGCATCATCAGCGGCGACGGATTCGGTGACCCGGTCAGCCGCCGCGCCACCCTCATTGGTGTGCTCTTTCCCGGCGTTGTCGCCCACGAGCTCGGACACACCTTCGGAATGGGTCACGCCGGCGCGGTCATCTGCAGCGACCCCAAGACATCGTGCGCGCGCGACCCCTACGGAACCCCTTGGGACGTGATGGGGAGTGGCGGGAACACGTTCGTGCCGGTCGGCGATCCTGGCGCGAAGCAGAAAGCCCAGGCCGGCTGGCTCACCTCCTATCGCTACGTCACCGTCCCCGGCACTTACACGCTCGCCGCACTCGAGTTACCGAGCACGCTGCCGCAGGCACTGATCGTCCGCGTTGCCGGTCGCGAACTCTGGATCGACCACCGCGAACCGATCGGCAACGACGCCTACCTGAACAGCTCGATCTGGCACAAACTGACCCAAGGCATCGCTGTGCACGATACCGCAGTCAATTCGGCGACAACACCGTTCTACTTGAGCCGCCCGGACTATCTGCTGGCGAACAACGGTCATGGCTCCTGGATCGCTGGCTCACAACCCTTCCGCATCCCGAACGTGCTCGAAGTCGACGTGGTTGGCCACGTCGGCACGACCGTTCGTGTGCGCCTGCGCTGGCTTGACCACAGCCCGCCCTCGGCGCCGGTGCTCACGGCACCAACAGGCTCGACGCTTTCCTGGGCGATGCCGCGAGATGACGGCACCGGCATCAGCGGCTACCGCGTCTCAATCGACGACGTCCCCACACAAGCGCTCACCCAACCGACACTGGATCTCTCAGGCCTCCCCGCCGGCGCTCACACCGTTCGCGTTACCGCGATCGACTACGCCGGCAACACCAGCAAGACGACCACACTCCGCTTCACCCGCTGAAGACATCACCCACCTCAGGGTTAGTTACCCGGGGAGGCGGCCATCGCACACCGAGGTCCCGGTCTCCTGGTGTGCAGCGTTGGTCACGGTCGACGTCCGACCAGAGCCCTAGCCTCGAGGCCGTGGAGGTCGCATCGAAGATCGCATCCGTGATCCACGGAGTCGATCCGCTCCGCCATCTCAAGGCCGGCGACCACGAGAGAGCCGCGGGTGCGTTCGGAAGCGGCGGCTTCGGCGCGGCCGCAGAGAAAGCTGCCCGTTTCTTTGGCACCCCCGGCTACATCGTTGGGCAGACGATCGTCGTGGCGCTCTGGATCGCGATCAACACCGGCGTGCTGCTCAATCTCGTCCACTTCGATCGCTACCCGTACATCCTCCTGAACCTCGCGTTCTCGCTGCAAGCCGCCTACGCAGCACCACTCATCCTGCTCGCGCAAACCCGGCAAGCCGACCGCGACAAGATCCACGCAGAAGCCGACGCGCAGCACCGCGAACAGATCGCGCAAGAACAGATCAGGCGCTCGGCCGAGATCAAGACGCTGCTCGACCAGAACACCGAGTTGACCAAGAAGGTCGACTACATCACCAGCGAGATCCACAGGGCCACCTGCGCACCGCCTCAAACGAACTAACTCGCCGACACCGCTCATGCGCCGAGCCCGCACGCGAACAGAGACCGTGCGTACTCTTACTGCATGAGCAACACGGGAAAGTTCCTTGGCGTCCCATACGACTGGCGCCGCCCAACGGTCGCGCGCTTGAAGTCGCGGTGGTGGAATCCGGCAGACCCGCGCGTATTCATCCCGAAGACCTTCGGGTGGGGCTTCGACATCAATCTCGCGCGCCTCTTCCGACGCCGATAGCCACAGACGCCCTCGCGAAGCAGAGCCGCGGGCGCGACGGCTCGCGCCGAACTACGTCAGCCGCACGATCACGGTGGCGTTGCTTGTCAGCGGACCGGTCGCATCACTGACCTTGATCAGGTAGAGGGCGGCTTTCAGTCCGCGCGCGAGCGGGATCGTGATGCGCGTGGTGCCTGCCGAAAGCGTGCGCGTAAGCGTCTTTAGCACGACGCCGGCGCGCGTCTCGAGCTTGATCGTTGTCGTCGCGGGCATGGCGGGCGTGATGTCGACGTAGATCGAAGACGATCGTGCAGGAAAGCTTTTCCGGCTCGTGGCTGTGAGGGTCGGAGTTGCAAGCAGTGCGATTCCGACCGTGTCGTCAGCGCCCGGGGGAAACGGCTTTACATAGGCGTCGCCTTCGTTGCGGAAGTACAGCTCGACCAGTGCGAGCGACAAGGTCGGGTCAGCGCAGCGGACGAGGATCCGATCCGCCTCAGCATCCGACCGATACTCGACTTCCATCCGCCAAACGCTAAGCGAGGCACGAGACACCTTCGGCTGCGCCACCGTTCGGGAGTGTCTCCTGACGCCGGCTAAGCTCAACGTGGTTTTCCCGCTCAGAGGAGAGCGTGGCTCCACGCGAGAGGTTCCGCTCAGCGGTGGCGCAATGACGGACGGGGTTGTGCGGGTTGGTGACACCGTCCGCAGGCCGGCGGGCCATGCTACGCAAAACATGCGCGACGTCCTGGCATGTCTGGAGGGAGCGGGCTTCGATGCGGCTCCACGCTGGCTTGGCGTCGATGATCAGGGGCGCGACATCCTCAGCGGGATCGGCGGCGAGACCTTGACCAACCGGAGTCGGATGCACCCGTACATCGGCGACCCGCCGGAGCGCGTCGTTTTCTCGGACGAGCAGGTCTCCGCGGCGATGCGTCTCTTGCGCCGCTACCACGACGTATTCGCCGACGAGGTGTTCTGCCATGGCGATTTCGGTCCGTGGAACCTTGTGTGGCGAGGCGGGCTGCCGGCTGCGGTGATCGACTTCGACAACGTCTACCGAGGCGATCCCACCGACGATGTGGGCTACGCCCTGCGGATGTTCGTCAGCTACGGATTCGCAGCAGCCGCGCCGAGCGAATTGGTGCGTCGCACGACTGTCGCCTTGCTCGCTTATGGCCGCCCGGTCGACGCGGCCGCGATTCTTGCCCGTGAATACGACCTGGCTGAGGAGCGCTGCCGCCGGAATGGCTGGGACCGGCAGCTCGCGAAGTTGGCGGTCGAGCGAGAATGGCTTGCTGCGAATCGCGGCTTGTTCTAGCCGAGCCTTCGCCTGCTCGAGCGTGCGGGAAGTCACGCGAAGGAGATCCGGCAGCGCGACCGTTCAGATGATCGACGGGCCGTACGATTCGAGCTGGTGTCTGGCTTTGTTAGCGGCCTTGAGTTGTCCCGTGCCTTCTATGTGGGGGTGGTCGCGCCGCTGGTTGGCGACGTTCCCCACGCGGCGGGTTTGCTCGGCTGGGGCTCTGATGTGCTCGGTTTCGACACGGTCCGCTCGACGGACCATGGTTGGGGGCCGCGTTTGCAGGTCTTCGTCGCCGCGGAACACGTCGGTCGGCTCCGAGGCGTGATCGAGGCGGAGCTACCGAACACGTTTCGTGGGTGGCCGACCCGCTTCGGCTGGGACGCGGAGCCGGTGGCGCATCACGTCGAGATCGCGCCGCTCGACGAATGGTTTCGCAGCCGACTCGGCTTCAATCCGTGCGAAGGCGTAACTATCCAAAGCTGGTTGAGCACGCCTCAACAGGCCTTGCTCGAAATCACAGCCGGGGCGGTATTCCGCGACGATGCGGGCGAGCTGACAGCGGCGCGGGAGGCGTTGGCGTGGTATCCGGACGACGTCTGGTTGTGGTTGCTCGCCTGCCAGTGGCGGCGGATTGACCAGGAGGAACCGTTCGTTGGCCGCACTGCCGAGGTGGGCGACGATCTTGGTTCACGCGTGATCGCGGCGCGGCTCGTTCGCGATCTCATGCGCCTGAGCTTTCTCCTCGAGCGCCGCTACGCGCCGTACAGCAAGTGGCTCGGGTCCGCGTTCGCCCAGCTCGACGCCCATCGAGATATCGGGGCTCCACTAGCCGATGTCCTCGGCGCAGATAGCTACGAGTCGCGTGAAGCCTCGCTGGTGGCCGCCGTTGAAGCTTTGGCCGCGCGGCACAACGAGCTCGGAATCACACCGCCGGTCGACGCGACTGTCCGCCTCTTCCACGGCCGCCCCTTCCGCGTCCTTGGTTCAGGTCGGTTTGTCGACGCCTGCCTTGCGCGCGTCACCGACCCGTGGTTGAAGTCCCTACCGCTAGTCGGGGCTATCGATCAATTCGCAGACTCAACAGAGGTGCTGAGCTCGAGTTACTCGGAGCGCTTTCGAGCACTCGGCAAACATTTACGAGAACTGGGCGAACCCGTAACGACGCCCCTGCTTTGATGGCGTGCGCAGGGCCAACCGGGGCTGCTGCAAGTGTTCGAGAATGTCCCCTGAGCGCCCACTTGCTCGGTGGTAGCTTCCGAGGCAATGGTCGCCTTCGGACTCGCTGGACTTGCGGCTCTAGCGGCAGGCATCCCCGTTGCGCTCGCGGTGCACTCGCTTCTGGGGCCGCTGCTTGTCGTTGCCGGCGTCCTTGCCATCGGGCGAGTCGCTTTCGCGATTGGACTCACCCGGTTTGCTGCGTTCCTGTCGACCGGGAGTAGGCGGCGCGGGTAACCCTGACTACGCGAGCGTGCGGGAATGTCACCCGAGTCGCGATCAGCGGGCCTTCCTGCCCGAAGCGGAGATGAAGTAGCCGTTCGTCGTCATGCGCACGGTTAGCAACCACCCGACAGCCGCGACCTCGCGCTCAAGGTCCTCCGGCATCCATAAGCGTTCGACGAGGTCGAACTCACGACCATCGGAGAGGCGACGGCGGGCGACCTCGCCGGCTGAGTTCACCATGTAGCGAGCGAGGCCAAGCCGAAGCGTTGTCGATGAGGAACACGCGGCCCTCCGGCTTCAATGCCCGATCCGCGAGTTGCCAGAACGCGTCGAAGTGCTGGCTTGGAACGTGTGAGTGCCAGAAACTAAAGAAGCAGACGTCGAACTCACGCGGCGGCTGCCACTCAAACACATCGGCGAGGACATATTCGGCCGCACCGGCCGTGCGCGTGCGGTTCAGCTCGAGCATCTCGGCAACTGCGTCGACGGCGGTCACGCGATCCGTAAAGCGAAGCAGCTGCTGGGTCCACAGCCCGGTCCCGGCGGCGAGCTCGAGGACGTCACCTCGGGGTCCGAACGCTTCGAGCGCAGCCTCAAGCTCTCGCACGTCGGCGAACCAGCGGGCTTCAGTTTCAGGGTCTAGCGCGTAGGCATCGCGGCGGAACCACCAGTCGTCGTACTCGGGCGCCCGCTCGCGGTAGTACCGCCGCTGCTCGGCCAACACGCGCTTGGTCGTGCCCTCATCCACACCAGCGAGGCTATCCGGCGGCCTGGTTGCCTCGGTTCCTGACGTGCGACGTGAGTCAAAGCCAGCAGCAGCTCAGTTTGGGTCATCAGCGCACGCGGCATTACTCGTATTCACACCTGAACCGAGGCGCCAAGACAGTGTGCAGAGCGACTCGCGTTAGACGAGAGCTCGAGGAGGCCCGGGGCGCGGAACTTCTACCCAACAGATTTTGAATCGCCGAGACGCGACGGTTTTGGTGTAGGCGCGCCGGCTATCTTCGGCTTTGATCCTTCTTGACGCGCGTCTTCAAGATGCTCTGGTCGAAGTAGAGCGACGCGGTCCCGGGCCACTTACCGGCTGCCGCGCAACGACGTCAGCTTCAGTTGCTCGCTCATTGACTGTCGCATGTGAAGAACCCTGTGTTCGTTTGCACGAACCAGGTTGTCTTGCTGCATTTCACCCAGCGTGACCCGATCCGCACGGGCTG
>DASSXM010000093.1:0-4075 GCA_035703805.1 Gaiellaceae bacterium
GCGACAAGAGCACGGGCACGACGCGCGCGACGGCTGCGGCGCAGACCGCGTAGCGCAGCGCGTCATCGCGCGCGGCGAGAAAGGCGAGCGCTGTGCCCTTCGCGAGGAGGTCGAGCACGAGCGCGATCGTCCCGTACGCGCCGATCGCGTGGTCGCGCATGATCTCGAGCGCGCGCTCGCGCGTCTTCGCGCCGAGCGCATCGGCACTGTCGGCGAGTGCGTCGAGGTGCAGCGCGCCCGTGAGCACGGCACCGATCGCCAGAGCGCACACCGCGGCGAGCGCGGTCCCGAGCGTTCCGCTGAGGCCGTCGGCGGTCCCGCCCATCGCCGCGCCGATCCCGGCGCCGACGAGCGGGAAGAACATGCTGCCGCGCGCGATGTCGGCGGCATCGAGCCGTGCTCGGATCGGTATCCGCGTGAGGAACGCGACGGCCGCGAGCAGGCCCCGCAGCTCAGCGGCCGGCATCGGTCACGCCCGCATCGGCGAACGTCGCCATCTCCCGGAGGATCGCAACCGACGCGGTGAGGAGCGGCAGCGCGAGCGCCGCGCCCGAGCCTTCGCCCAGCCGGAGGTCGAGGTCGAGCAGCGGCTCGAGCCCGAGCGCCTCGAGGATCAGACGATGGCCGGGCTCGGACGACCGGTGCGAAGCGATCATCACGTCGGCCGCTTGTCGTGCAGCGAGCGCAGCTGCACCGGTGATGAAGCCGTCGAGCAGCACGGCGATGCTCCGCTTCTCGCACGCGAGGATCACGCCAGTAAGAAACGCGATCTCGAAGCCGCCGAGCGCGGTCAGCGGATCGAGCCCTTCGTTCGCTGCGAGCGCGCGGCGCACGACATCGACCTTGCGCGCGACGCCCTCGTCGTCCAGACCGGTCCCGCGCCCGCAGACGAGCTCCGGGTCGACGCCGAGAATCGCTGCCGTGAGCGCGCTCGCCGACGTCGTGTTCGCGATCCCCATCTCGCCGATCCCGACGACGTCGAGGTCGCCGAGCTCATCGACGAGCGCGCCGCCCGCGGCGATCGCATGTTCCTTCTGGTCCGCGGTCATTGCCGGCCCGACCGCGATGTTCGCCGTGCCCGGTCCGATGCGAACGGAACGCACGAGCTCGTGCTCGAACGGAACGGCGACGCCCGCGTCGACGACGACGAGCCGCGCGCCCGCCTGCCTGGCGAGCACATTGATCGCGGCACCGCCCGCAGCGAAGTTGGCGACCATCTGCGCGGTCACCTCCTGCGGATACGCCGACACGCCCTCCGCAGCGACGCCGTGATCGCCGGCCGCGACGACGATCGCAGCGTCCAGCCGCTCGGGTACGAAGCCGCGGATCCCGGCGAGCGTGCAGCCGAGCTCCTCGAGCCGGCCGAGGCTCCGGCGAGGTTTCGTCTTGCTGTCGAACGCGGTGCGGGCGGCGGCGTGCGCGGCCTGGTTCATCCGAGCAACATCCTCTTGCCCGCGACGACGAGGTAGACCTCGTCCGCCGCGTCGACCCACGCCGCGTTGACGCGGCCGAGATCGTCGCGGTACGCACGCGCGAGCGCATTGTCGGGGACGATCCCAAGGCCGACCTCGTTCGTGACGGCGACGGTCAGGCCATCGCGCGGATCCGGAACCGCGCCGTCGCCTCCGTTTGCGACCCAGAGCGAGAGGCAGTCGACGATCGCGGTCTCGCCTGGCGGCACGGCGGCGAGCGCGCGCGCAACGTCGATGGGCTCCTCGATGGTCGTCCAGCCGGCGGGCCGCTCGCGCTTGTGCGCCTCGATGCGCTCCGTCATCTCGTCATCGAGCGCCTCGCCGGTCGCGATGAACGTCACCGGCTTGCCCTCCGCCTGTGCGCGCTCGACAGCCAGCCGCGACTTGCCGCTGCGCGCGCCGCCGATGAGAACGACGAGCGTCAGAAGTCGATCCCCCGCCGGGCTTTGATACCGCGATCGTAGGCGTGCTTCACGTTGACCATCTCGGTCACGGTGTCCGCCACCTCGATCAGCGCCTGCGGCGCGTCTCGGCCGGTTGCGACGATGTTGACCTGGGCGGGCCGGTGGCGGATCCCGTCGATAACCGCCTCGCCGTCGATCCAGCCCCAATTCATCGGATACGTGATCTCGTCGAGCACGACCAGCTGATAGTCGCCGCCCGCGATCGCAGCCACCGCGAGCTCCCACGCCGCCGCGGCGCACCCCTCGCTCTTGTCGAGATCGGGCGAATCCCAGGTGAAGCCGTCGCCACCCTTCAGCCAGTCGACCCCGAGGCCGCGTGCGATCTTCTCCTCGCCGACCTTCCAGGTGTCGGACTTGACGAACTGGATCACACACACGCGCCAGTCGCGCGCGAGTGCACGCATGACGACGCCGAACGCGGCCGTCGACTTCCCTTTGCCGTCGCCCGTGTTCACGAGCACGAGCGACCGCGGCCGATCCTTCGGTGCGGGCGGCGGCTTCGGCGGATGAATCTCCGGTTTCATTGCTTCTCTCGCTGCGGCAACACGAAGACGCTGCCGTTCTCACGGATGACACGGACGTTGGCACCGTAATAGGACGCGATGCTTGCCTCAGAGAGCACGGCCGCCGCGTCTCCCTCCGCGACGACGCGTCCACGGTCGAGCAGCAAGAGGCGATCAGCGTACTGGCCTGCGAGGCTCAGGTCGTGCATGGCGGAGACGACGGTCAGCTCGTCGTCGCGACGAAGCGCGTCGACGAGCTCGAGAGCCTGCTGCTGGCGACCGAGATCGAGCGCGCTCGTCGGCTCGTCGAGCAGCAGGATCGGAGCCTCCTGCGCGAGCGCACGGGCGAGCACGGCGCGCTGCAGCTCACCGCCGCTCAGCGAGCCGAGCGACCGCTCGGCGAAGGGACGAAGCGCGAGCCTCGCGATCGCGCGCTCGGCCGCGAGGCGATCGGCACGCGTCTCCGTCGCGAGATAGCCGATGTGCGGCGTTCGGCCGAGCAGCACGTACTCGGCAACCGTCAGCTCCGGCGGCGTCTGCGGGTGCTGTGGAACGAGCGCGATCAGCCGGGCGATCTCGCGCCGGGTGCTCGACACAACCGCGCGCCCCTCGGCGAATATCTGGCCCGAGAAGGCGACGAGCCCGGCGAGTGCGCGCAGAATCGTCGTCTTGCCGGCGCCGTTCGGACCGATGAGCGCAACCCACTCGCCGCGTCGAATCGTGGTCGACACCTCGCGGACGACCTGCGCCCGTCCGAGCGTCACCGTCACCTCGCGCACGTCGAGCGCCGCGCTCACGAACCGATCCTCTTCGTCGTCCGAAGAACGACCGCGAAGAACGGCGCGCCGAAGAACGCCGTCACGACGCCGATCGGCAGCTCCGACGGCGACATGACCGTGCGTGCGAGCACGTCGGCCAAGACGAGGAAGCCGGCACCCGCGAGGAGCGAGAGCGGCACGACCGCCCGGTAGCTCGTCGACACGAGCAGGCGGATCGTGTGCGGCACGATGATGCCCACGAAGCCGATCAACCCGCTCACGGCCACCGCCGCTGCGGTCCCCGCGGTGGCGGCGACGACGATCAACAGACGCACGCGTCGAACGTCGAGGCCAAGGCTCGCGGCCTCCTCGTCACCCAGGCTCAGCACGTCGAGGATGCGGCGGTGCAAGAGGAGAATCGTCGCGCTCACCGCGATATACGGCGTGACGAGTGCGACGTCGTGCCACGTTGCGCTTTCGAAGCCGCCGAGCAGCCATGAGTAGACCTCGCGCAGAGTCTGCGTGTGCTGCTGCTGGACGAACGTCTGTATCGCGGTCAGAAATGCGGCAACGGTGACCCCGGCGAGGATCAGCGTGCCGGTGTTACGCACGCCGCCGACCGAGCGGCCGAGCACGTATGCACCGGCCACGCCGACGATGGCACCCGCAAATGCCGCCAGCGGGAGCAGCTCCCCCGCGCCGTTCCCCGCGGCCGCGTAGGCGATCGCGAGCGTCGCACCGAGGCCCGCGCCCGCGGCGACCCCGAGGAAGTACGGGTCGGCGAGCGGGTTGCGGAAGACGCCCTGATACGCCGAGCCTGCGATCGCGAGCATTCCGCCCACGAGGGCGGCGAGCACGACGCGCGGTGCGCGTAGCTG
>DASSXM010000132.1:0-21188 GCA_035703805.1 Gaiellaceae bacterium
AATCCGATCGCCGGCCCGTTCACGAGTCCGCCGGTGTAGCCCGCGGTGGCGACCGCAGCGATGCCCGCCCCCTGCGCGATGCCGGGCGCCGATCCGCCGAAGCGGAACAGCGCGGGGACGATCGCGGCACAGCCGACGCCGACGAGCGCAAAGCCGACGAGCGCCGGCGCGGGCGAGCGCGTCGCGATCGCGAGCAGTATCCCGGCGCATGAGAGCGTTCCGCTGCGTACTGTGAGACCCCCGATGCCCCAGCGGGCGAGCAGCCGGTCGCCGAAGAGCCGGACGACACCCATCGCCGCCGCGTAGGAGACGACCGCGCTCGCCGCAACCGCTGCGCTCGCGCCCGCCGGCCCGCTGAGGAACACCGCGCTCCAGTTCATCGCCGCCGACTCGACGAAGAGCGCACAGAACATGAGCAGCGCCGGAAGCGCGAGCGCGCCGCGCGGCAGCGCGAGATGTGCGCTCTCGACGTCCGCCTTCGTTCCGGCCAGCAAGTGCGGCACGGCGACGAGGACGGCGATGCTGAGCGCGACGGCGACCGCGGGCAACTGGACGCGGATGCCGACGCCTGCAGCCGCAGCGATCGCGGTGACGGCTGATCCGCCGAGGAGGCCGAAGCTCCACGCCGCGTGCAGCGGCGAGAGCACGGTCCGCCCCAAGCGGCGCTCGAGCTCGACGCCGTGCGCGTTGATCCCGACGTCCGTCATCCCAAGGCCGACACCGAGCACGCACGCGACCGCAACAAGCGCGCCGAGCGACGGCGCGAACGCGGCGACCGCAAGCGCCGCGAGCGCGAGGCCGAGCCCGAGCCCTGCAGGCCCGCGGCTTCCGTAGCGCGCGGCGAGCCAGCCCGAGAGCGGAAGCGCGAGCGTCGCCGTCAGCGTGACGGCGAAAATGACGATGCCGAGGCGGCCGCTGTCGAGCTTGAGGTGATGCTGCAGGGCCGGCAGGCGTGCGACCCAGACGCCGTCGACGGCGCCGAGGACGACGAACGCCGCCGCGAGAGCGCGGTGCGCGGATTCAGTCACGCCGGTGCCAGGCCCCTGTCTTTCGTCGCGCGGAAACAAAGGGCCGAACGGCTCGTGGCACCGGAGAACTACAAACGCTCGACGACGCCGGCAATCGCCTGGCCGAAGCCGATGCACATCGAGGCGATGCCGTAGCGCGCGTTGCGGCGCTCGAGCTCGGAGACGAGCGTCGCGGTGATGCGGGCGCCGGTGGCGCCGAGCGGATGCCCGAGCGAGATGCCGCCGCCGTTCGGATTCACGTCGCCGGCCTCGTAGCGTTCGCCGAGTCCCGTGTCGGCGAGCGTTTGGAGCACGACCGACGCGAACGCCTCGTTCACCTCGATCACCTCGATGTCGTCCCACGTGAGCCCGGCCTTCGCGAGCGCGCGGTCGCACGCCTGCGGATTGCCGTGCAGCATCAGGTGCGGATCGACGCCGGCGATGCCGAAGCCGAGGAACCGCGCGCGCGGGCGAATCCCGAGCTCGGCCGCCTTCTGCTCCGATCCGACCAGCAGGGCCGCGGACCCGTCGACGATCTGGCTCGAGTTGCCGGCGGTGATCTTCCCGTCGGGAATGAAGGCGGGCTGCAGCTCCGCGAGCTTTTCGAGCGTCGTCCCGCGCCGCACCGCTTCGTCGACGGCGAAGCGCGTGCGCACCATCGTCGCGGTGCCGCCGCCGTCCCGACCCTGGTCGGGAACGTCGAGGTCGATCGGGATGATCTCCTTCTCGAACCGGCCCTCGTCGATCGCGCGCGCGGCACGCATGTGCGACTCGTACGAGTAGCGGTCCAGGTCCTCGCGCGCGAGGTCCCACTTCGCGGCGATCTCCTCGGCCGATATCCCCTGCATGACGATGTCGTACTTGTCGGTCACGGCGTCCGACATCGAGCCGTTGTTCGAGCCCATCGGGACCCGTGACATCATCTCGACGCCGCCGGAGATGACGAGGTCGAGCTGGCCCGACCACACGGCCGCCGCCGCGTTGAAGTTGGTCTGCATCGACGAGCCGCACTGCCGGTCGACGGTCGTCCCGCACACCGACACAGGCCACCCGGCCGTGAGTGCGACGTTGCGGCCGATGTTCCACGCCTGCTCGTTCACCTGGGTGACGCAGCCCCACTGCAGGTCCTCGACCTCCTTCGGGTCGAGGTCGTGGCGCGCGACGAGCCCGTTCAGCACCTGAGCCGAGAGATCGTCGCCGCGGATGTGGGAAAGCGTGCCGTTCTTGCGCCCGATCGGGCTGCGGACGGCGTCGAGGATGAGGGCGTCTGTACTGCGGTCGGCCATGCGTTTACTGTATCTACCCAAGGTGCTCCACAAGAACACGAAGATCCAGCTCCTCCAGCGCGTGCCGCTCTTCGAGAAGGCCTCGAAGAGGGAGCTCGCCGAGATCGCCTCGGTGGCGGACGAGCTCGAGCTGCCCGCCGGCCGCAAGCTCACCTCCGAGGGGGCGCGCGGGAAGGAGTTCGTCGTCCTGGTCACGGGCGGAGCCGAGGTGCGCCGCAAGGGCCGGAAGGTGAACGACCTCCGCGCTGGCGACTTCCTCGGCGAGATCGCCCTCGTCACCGGCAAGCCGCGGACGGCGACGGTGACGACGACCAAGCCGTCGCGCGTGCTCGTCATCACGGCGCAGGCGTTCCGCATGCTGTTGCGCGACGTCCCGTCGCTGCAGCTGAAGGTGCTCGACGCGCTCGCCGAACGCTTGGCTGACTAGTTCGGGTGCGGAATCTTCGGGCGCTCGACGTGCGCGAGCCACGTGAGCGCGCCGAGCTCGAGCACGCGCCGCCGTCCCTCGGTGTCGCCCTGTCCCAGCTCGCGAAAGGAGTACGCGACGTCGCCGGCGAGCACGCGCACGCCGTTGGGCGTGTCGACGACGACGGCCTGATGGCCGTCGGTGTGGCCCGGCGTCGGCAGGAGGCGGATCCCCGGTAGCACCTCCGCCTCGCCGTCGTGCTCAACGTACGTCGCGCCGGGGAAGTCGACCCACGGGCGGATCGCGTCCGGGTTGCCGAGCTCCTTCGCCTGGATGTGGATCGGCACGCCGGGGAAGAGACGATTGCCGCCGCAGTGGTCGAAGTGCACGTGCGTGTTGATCACGCACACGACGTCGCGGGGGATGTTCTCCGGGTGGGGCACCGGCTCCCACTCCTCGTCGAGGTCTGGCGTCGAGTCGATCATCCCCGTGTCGACAAGCACGAGCCCCTCGGGATGCTCGATGGTCCAGATGTAGACCGGGAATCCCTTCACCTCGGCGGCGAGATGCACGCCGATCATGTGACCGCGAACAGGCGCCACTCGCCGACGCCCTTCAGCTCGGCGACGCCGCGGTCGTCGAATTCGAGCCCCGAACCGGCGACGAGATCGCGCACGGTCATCGACACGAGCACCTCGCCGGCGCTCGCCTGAGCAGCGACCCGCGCTGCCGTGTGCACAGCAATCCCGCGCACGGCATCGCCGGCAAGCTCGCACTCGCCGGTGTGCACGCCCGCGCGGATCTCGATCCCGAGCCCGCGCACGCCTTCGCGGATCGCCTGCGCTGCGCGCACTGCGCGCGCCGGGCCATCGAAGGTCGCAAAGAACCCGTCGCCCGCCGTGTCGACCTCTCGCCCTCGGAAGCGCATGAGCTCGCGCCGCACGACTGCATGATGCTCGTCGAGAAGCTTGCGCCACCGGCTGTCGCCGAGCGACGCCGCCTTGTCGGTCGAGCCGACGATGTCGGTGAACAGCAGCGTCATGAGCACGCGGTCGGGCTCTGGCGCCGGCCGGACGCCCGTGAGGAACTCCTCGATCTCGTCGACCACCTGGTCGCCGTTCATCCACGGCACGTGATCGTCACCGGGAAGCTCGATGAACTGCGCCCCGGGAATGTGCTCGGCGATGTAGCGCCCTTCCTGGACTCGAGAATCACTGTCACCGGTGCGGTGCAGCACGAGTGTCGGCACGGTGACGGCCGGGAGGATGCTGCGGACATCGATCTGGCTGTTCATCAGGATCAGATCGCGCGCCGCACCGGGGCTCGCCGCCGCGTGTGCGCGCCTTGCCCACCACGCCGCGCCCGCTTCGTCGGCAGTCGGAGCCATTCGCCGCATGTCCGCCTCCCATGCCCACGCGGCCTCGATCTCCTCCGCGTAGCGCTCGCGCTCTTCCCCGGTCGGCGCCCACGGATAGTCCTCCGTCGGGTCGCGGCGCTTGGCGTAGGTCCCGTAGAGAACGAGCGCCGTCGTCCGGGAGGGATACGTCGCCGCGAACAGGACCGACATCGGCCCGCCCTCCGAGTAGCCGAAGATCGCAGCCCGCTCCGAGCCGACCGCATCCATGACCGCGCGCACATCGTCCATTCGGGTCTCGAGATCGGGCAGGCCTCCCGGCCGGTCCGACAGACCGGTGCCGCGTTTGTCGAAACGGATCAGCCGCGAGAAGGATGCGAGGCGCTCGAGGAAGTGGGCCGACTCCGTGTCCTCCCAGTCGATCTGGAGGTGCGAGACGAAGCCGGAGACGAGCACGAGATCGAGCGAGCCGTCGCCCACAACCTGATAGGCGATGTTGACGTCGCCGCTGCGCGCGTAGAGCACTTCGCGCTGCTGCACGACACCACTCTCCTACACTTGCCGCATGGCCGCAACGGCGACGGAATGGGTCGACGTTCGCTCGCCGTACTCGGGCGAAGTCGTGGGGCGCGCCCCGAGAAGCGGTGCCGAAGAGACCCGTGCTGCGATCGATGCGGCCGAGCGTGTGCTCGCGAATCCGCTGCCTGCACACAAGCGCGCCGAGATCCTCGTGAAGGTCGCCGGCCTCCTCGGCAGACGGCACGAGGAAGTCGCACGGACGATCTGCGAGGAGGCGGGCAAGCCGATCAAGGCCGCGCGCGTAGAAGCGTCACGCGCGATGTCGACGTACACGTTCGCCGCGGTGGAGGCGCGCAAGCTCGCCGGCGACATGATCCCGATGGAGGGCGCGCAGGCCGGCGAGGGCAAGCTCGGCTTCACGCTGCGCAAGCCCATCGGCGTCGTCGGCGCGATCTCGCCGTTCAACTTCCCGTGCAACCTCGTCGCGCACAAGATCGCGCCCGCACTCGCGGCCGGCTGCCCCGTCGTGCTGAAGCCCGCGAGCGCGACGCCGCTCTCGGCGCTCCTGCTCGCCGAGCTCGAGCAGGAAGCGGGCCTTCCGGAAGGCTGGCTCACGGTCGTCGTCGGCAGCGCGTCGCAGATCGGCAACGTGCTCGTCGAGGACGAGCGCGTGAAGCTCATCACGTTCACCGGCTCTGGTGCGGTCGGTTGGGGATTGCAGGAGCGCGCGCCACGCAAGCGCGTGAAGCTCGAGCTCGGCAACTCGACGCCGGTCATCGTGGCGGCAGACGCCGACATCGAGGAGGCGACGACAAAGCTCGCGGGCAACGCGTTCGCGTTTGCCGGCCAGAGCTGCATCTCGGTGCAACGCATCTACGTCGAGCGCGAGAGTTACGACGCATTCGTGCGCGCGTTCGTCCCGAAGGTGGACGCGCTGAAGGTCGGCGATCCCGCCGACGACGACACCGATGTCGGGCCCGTGATCGACGAGGACGCGCGCACACGCATTCGGGCGTGGATCGAGGAAGCGGACGGATCCGTGCTCACCGGCGGCGAGCACGACGGCCTTATCCGCCCGACCGTGCTCGCGAACGTCTCCGACGACCGCAACGTCAGCTGCGAAGAGGTGTTCGGCCCGGTCGTCGTCGTTAATCCGGTCGACTCGATCGACGAGGCGATCGAGCGGGCGAACGGGACGCGCTACGGACTGCAGGCGGGCGTCTTCACCTCCTCGCTCGACACGGCGCTGAAGGCGGCCGACGGTCTCGAGTTCGGCGGCGTGATCGTGAACGAGGCGCCGACGTTCCGCTCCGATCAGATGCCGTACGGGGGCGTGAAGGCCTCTGGGAATACAAAGGAAGGCCCCGCGTACTCCGTCCGCGAGCTGACCGAGGAGCGCCTGGTCGTCATCCAGCGCCGCTAACGTTGCGGGTAGATGTCGCGCCTGATCCCGCGCCTGTCGGGCTTCCGTCGCGCCTCGGACGCAAGTGACCCGCCGCCGCACGAAGAGGCACCCCAGCCCCTCCGTAGGTCCCTCCCGCCCGTAGGCCAGCTGCGCCGTGAGCGGCGCGCCCTCCTGAGTCTGCGCGAGGACCGTCTGCGCGACCTCGGCGGCCTCATGCTCGAGATGTTTCGCCGCGACCGCTTTCGGCAGGACCTCATCCTGGAGCGCTGCACTGAGCTGGCTGCGATCGAGGACCGTCTCGCCGAGCTCGAGACGATGGTCGGCGCCGCGCTGGCGCGCGGCCGCGCACGGCCCGCCGCCCGGTGCGAATGCGGAGCGCCGCTCTTCTGGGGCTCGCGGTTCTGTGCCCAGTGCGGGCGGGCCGTCGCGCTGACGGGCTGATGGCTTCGCCCGAGCAGCCCCGGTGGTGCCCCAACTGCGGCGCCGGGTACGAGCCGCTGCAGGAGTATTGCCTCGAGTGCGGCGAGCGGCTTCCGACGACGCGCAGCGTGGTCGGTCTGCTCGCGGCTGCCTGGCAGCGCCGCCTTCCCTGGTATCCCGGGGATTGGATCTGGCCCGTCGTCCTCTTCTTCGTGTTGACCGTGGTCTCCACCGCCGCTGCGGTCGCAGCTGCGTCGACCAAGAGCTCGCCCACCGTCGTCGCCACGCTGCCCGGCGTCACCGTCGGGCCGGGGGCGACGACCGCCGCCACAACGCCGACCGCGACCCTCCCGCCCGCGCCCCGGCCGACGATCACCACAGGGCCCCTGCCGACTGCGCCGGGCTTGACGACCGCCGCACCCGCCACCACGGCCCCGCCCGTGACGACGGCTCCTCCGGCGACGGCGCCGCCCACCGTGGCAGGCGGCTGGCCGACCGGCCACAGCGGCTACACGAACGTCCTCCAGTCGATCCCCACCTCGGCCGGCCGCGTCCGAGCGGATGCGAAGGCCCGCGCCGCTGCCGCGGCCGGCCTGCCGCAGGTCGGCGTGCTCGACTCGTCGCAGCATTCGAGCCTGCACGGCGGCTACTACGTCGTCTTCTCCGGCGTCTACTCGAGCCCGACGCAGGCTGCCGCGGCGCTCACGTCAGTGCACGCGCGCGGGTTCCCCGATGCCTACGAGGCCCGCGTCACGCCGTAGGGTTAAGACCGGCCCGAACGGGCATCGTTCGCAACGAAGGCAACGAATGGCCCGACTTTGTAACAGCCCCGGTGAGTGTGTAGGATCGACCCAAGGGCCACGTGCAGCCGACCGTTTAACCCGCTGTTAACAAAGCATTGGCGGGAACTTCACAGGAGACGACCACACTGGTGATCGAAGAGCGGACTCTCCAGTTGCAACACTGCATGTATCAATACTCCCGTGCGATTTACCGGTCGATCAAGGACCTGATCGATCCGTATTCGGACCGGGAGACGCAGATCGAGTCGCGGCGGGATGTGTTGATCGCCTGCGAGCAGACGATGGAGAGACTCGCGAAGGATCCGCTCTATTTCGCGAAGCCCGACCGCGCCCTCTTCCAGGACATTCGGCGCTACTTCCCGATCACCGCGCAGGCGGAGGTCGCGTGGGCCGTGCATCAGGGCGTCGACGCTGCAGTGAAGTTCATCGAGGAGCAGATCGAGGCGGGCGCACTCGACGGCGGCGTTGCGCGCTGCCGCGCGACGACGCGCAAAGGCAAGCCGTGCCAGCGTACGCCGCTTCCGGACCGCGACTACTGCCCGTCGCACCAGCACCTCGAAGCGCGCGCCGCCGCGTAGGAGTGGTGACGCACACGTAACGGTGTCCGGCACCGTTACGGATCGTTCGCTGCTTCCGCACAGTTTTTCCACAGCGCCTTCCACACCATGAGCGCGGTAGGGTGGCTGCGGGGTGTCGCACGATACGGACAAGCTGATCCGCCAGCTCTCGCTGGTCGCGTTCCTGATGGCGGAGCGGCGTCCGATCACCGCACGGGACGTGAAGTCGAACGTCGAGGGCTACTCGGAGATGTCCGACGAGGCCTTTGCCCGCCGCTTCTACTCCGACCGCGCTGAGCTCCTCTCGCTCGGCGTGCCCCTGCAGTCGCAGCGAGACGAGTTCACCGGCGAGGAGCTGTACACGCTCCGCTCCGAGCAGTACTTCCTGCCGCAGCTCGAGCTCGAGAACGAAGAGCTCGCGGCGCTGCAGACCGCCCTCTACCTGCTCGAAGGCAAGTTCGCGTACTCGGAGCCGCTCCGTCTCGCCCTGCAGAACCTCGCGCTCGGCCGCCCGGCCGGCACGTTCGCCGAAGAGACGACCGAGACCGCGCTGCGCGTCGAGGTGCTCGACCCCGCCGACTACACGCCGGAGATGCCCGGCCGCCTCGCAAAGCTCGAGGGCGCGATCTCGAAACAGCGCACGGTGAAGTTCGACTACTGGTCGATCTCGCGCGACCAACTCTCCGAGCGGACGCTCAACCCATACGCGCTCCTCCCCGACAACGGGCTCTGGTACGTGGTCGGCCACGATCTCGACCGCGACGACATACGCACGTTCCGCGTGTCGCGCATTCGCGGCGAGATCAAGTTCGCGACGCGCCGCGAGCGCGACTTCCGCGTCCCCGCCGAGTTCGACATCGAGCGGTACCGCGGCCGCCCGCCCTGGCAGATCGGCGACCTCGTCGGCGAGGCGCGCATCGAGGTGCGCGGCGATACGGCGTGGTGGGTGCAGCGCACGTACGGATCGACCGGCCATCTGGAGGACGGCGTCTGGGTGACGGAGTACTCCTCCCTCCCCCAGCTTGCGGCCTGGGTGCTGCGCCAGGACGGTCGCGCGGTCCCGCTCGAGCCGGAGGATCTCCGCCGCGAGGTCGCGTCCGCGCTGCGCCGGGTGCGCGACGGCCACGAGGGCAAGGCGCCCGAGCCGCCGCGCGAGGCGCGCGCACGGATCGTCGACGGCCTCGGCGAGCGGCCCGCCGGCCCGGTCGCGCCGGAGCGCTTCGCCGTGCTCCAGTCGCTGCTCGCCTACCTGCTCGCCGCGTGCGGCGAGGCGAAGGACGCCTCGATCCCGGTCGCCGACCTGCTCGCCCGCTTCCCGTCCATCCCGACGGAGGAGCTGGAAGAGCACCTCTCGCTCCTGAACCTCGTGAACTTCGGCGGCGGCTGCTACACGATCTACGCCGAGCTGCGCGACGGCGAGGTGCACGTCGACAAGGAGCTGTGGGGCGACACGTTCCGCTCGCCACCGCGCCTTACGCCACTCGAGGCGCGCGCGATTCGCCTCGCGCTCGAGTACGTCGGCCCGATGATCGCGGCGGACGCGCACACGCCGCTCGCGCGCGTACGCAAGAAGCTCGAGGAGACGTTCGGCGTCTTCGAGCTCGACCAGAACCCTGACCCGCAGGTGGAGCAGGCCGAGGAAGGACTCATCGAAACGCTCGCGCGGGGCATGCGTGAGCACCGGCTCGTCGAGATCGAGTACCAGAAGGAGATGGAGTCGCAGACGTCGACGCGCCTCGTCGAGCCGTATTCACTCGAGCGCCAGCTGCCGAACTGGTACGTGCACACGTGGGACCGCTCGAGCGACGCCGAGCGTTCGTTCCGGCTCGACCGCATGAAGGACGCTAAGTTGACGAAGGAGAAGTTCGAGCCGCGCGAAGGGTTCGAACCGACCCGCCTGCGTGGCGCGCGCAGCGCACGCGTGCTCTATTCGCCGGAGATTGCGCTGTACGAGATCGAGCGTGGCGCGAGTCGTCTCACCGGCGGTTACGCGTTGCGCGAGATTCCCGTCGGCAGTGACGAGTGGCTCGAGAGCGACATCCTCAGCAAGCGCGGCGAAGCGACCGTGCTCGAGCCTGCGGAGCTGCGCTCCCGGATCGCCGCACGTGCACGTGCGCTCGCGAAGGAGCTCGGCGTCGAGCGCCTTCGCGCTCGGGTCTAGGACTCGAGCGGCAAGGTCAGCGTGAAGGTGGCGCCCGCGTTGGGCTGCGAGACGACGTCGAGCGAGCCGCCGTGCGCCTCGGCGATCGAGCGCGCGATGAAGAGACCGAGGCCGGAGCCAGGCTTCGACCCGCCCGGCACGACGGCACGGCCGAACTTCTCGAAGATGAGCCGCTGCTGGTCGGGCGCGATGCCCGGGCCGTGGTCGGCGACGGCGATGCGCACGACGCCGTCTTCCTGCTGTGCGGTCACGAGCACCTCGTCGCCCTCGGGCGAGTACTTCACGGCGTTGTCGATGAGGTTGCCGAGCACCTGACGGAGTCGCTCGGCGTCGCCGCGGATGCGCGGCATCGGTGCGGCGACGGTCGCGCGCACACGAACGGCGTCCTGACGCACGGTCGCCGCGGTGACCGCGTCCTCGATCAGCCGATCGAGGTCGAACTGGCCGAAGCTGTAGCTGAATGTTCCTGCCTCGATGCGCGAGGTGTCGAGCACGTCGCCGATCAGCACGGCGAGCCGCGCCGTCTCGTCTGCGATGAGCGCAAGGAAGGCTTCGCGCTGGTCCGGCTGCAGCGTGCGCCAACGATCCTGCAACGTCCGCGCCGCGCCGATGACGGCGGCCATCGGGCTGCGCAGCTCGTGCGAGACGAGCGAGACGAAGTCCGCGCGCAACGCGGAGAGGCGCCGCAGCTCCTCGACCGTCTGCCGCTCGGCCTCGTACGCCCGGAGGTTCTGCACCGCATTCGCGACGAGCCGGCCGAGCAGCGCGAGCAGCTCGGTCTCCTCCGCCGTGAACGCGTCGACCCGTGCGCGAGCGACCGAGAGCATCCCGATCGGCCGCGCACCGATGAGCAACGGCGCGACGAGCTCGCTGCGCAGGCCGAGATCGACGAGCGCCTGATCCTCGGGGAACGCCGTCTCGGCGAGGTTGCCGCGGACGACGACCTCGCTCGCGAGCGCGCGCTCGAGCACGGACCCCCGCATCGTGCCGACGTACCCCGGCGGGAAGACCTTGCGCGCCCCACGACCGGCCGTCGCCATCGTCGTCGCGCGGTCGCCATCGACGAGCACGATCGCCGTCCGGTCGAACGGAATCAGGCCGCTCAGCTCGCGGATGAACGCGCCGAATGCCTCCTCGACGTTGAGCGACGATGCAAGCGCGCGGGCGCACCGATTCGCGGCCTCCAGCGTGTCGACCCGCTGGCCGAGCGCATCGCGCAAGCGCTCAGCCTCCGCCGCACGCTCCGCGCTGAGCTTCGCCTCCGCTTCGAGGTGGTGCACGAGCCAGCCGACGATGAGGCCGATGAAGAGCGTGACGCCCGCCGGGAACGACACGCGATCGGAATAGAACCCAGGCGGCCCGAACTTGTGCGCGCGCCACCACTCGAGGAACGCGTAGTACGGAACGAGAGCGAGCGACAGTCCGGCGCCGCCCCACAGCCCGTAGCGCAACGCCGCCTCGACGACGGCGATGACGAGCGCCCAGTGCGTCTGGTTGCCGTACTCGTACGAGAAGACCGTCGAGTACGCCGCGATGACGATCGTGTCGAACGTGAGCGCCGAGAAGCCGAGCGCGGCGCGCCACTCCGGCCGCGCGTCCATGGCGAGCCAGAAGAGCGCGAGCGCACCGATTGCGAAGACGGCGGTGATGATCCATCCGGCGGTCTTGTAGCCGGGTGGGAAGTGCGCCGTGAAGACGCCGATCTCGAGTGCGGCGAAGACGACGCCGCCGACGCGCACCCACGCCATCCAGGTCTCGAGGTCGCGGAGGAGGAGTAGGCGGCGGTCACGCATCGCCGATGTTCTCCGCCGCGATCAGTGCATTGCGCTTGAGCAGGCTGCCGTCGTTCCGCGGGACGTAGAGGCGCGCATAGCGCGCGCGCAGCTCGTCGTCGTCAGCCTGCAGCCACTCGACGAGCGAGACGTGCGGCTCGCCCTTCACCGGAACATCGCTGCGCCGCTTCTCGACGCCGCGATTCCACGGGCACACGTCCTGGCAGATGTCGCAGCCGTACACCTGCGCGCCGAGCTTTGCGCGGTATGCGTCCGGCATCGACTGCGCAGACTGCGTCCAGTACGAGAGGCACTTCGTGGAGTCGAGCGTCCCCGGCTCGTCGAGCGCGCCGGTCGGGCATGCGTCGATGCAGAGGCGGCACGAGCCGCAGTCGAGGTCGAGCGGCTGCGTCGGCTCGAGCTCGACGTCGGTGACGAGCGTCCCGAGAACGACCCATGAGCCATGCGTTCGCGTGATGAGCAGCGTGTTCTTGCCGTAGAAGCCGACGCCGCTGCGCGCGGCCCCCTCGCGATCGACGTGCTGGTTCGCATCGACGAGCACGCGGTATTCGCCGCCGAGCTCGCGCCCGAGCGCGTCGAGCTTCTCCCGCAACTCCGCATACGCGTCGTACCACGCGTACCGCGGCAGGCGGCCGTATCCCGCGGGTCGCTCCGGCTCCGGCGCGTAGTAGCAGAGCGCGGCGGAGACGACCGTGCGCGCGCCCGGCAGCAGCGCCTCCGGATGGCACGACTCCTCCGGGTGCGCCATCGTGAACTTCATATCGGCGAAGAGGCCGCGCTCGCGCCGCTCACGGATGTGCCGCTCGGTCTCGACGTACGGCTCTGCGCGCGCGACTCCGACGGCATCGAGACCAAGGCGTTCGGCGAGCGAGTCGAGTTCTTCCCGCGTCACCTGGATAGTGTGCCCCGCGTGAAGGCGGTGCGTATTTACGAGGACGGCGGCCCCGAGGTGCTCGTGCTCGAGAACGTCCCCGATCCCGTTGCGGGGCCGGGCGAGGTGCTCGTGCAGCTGAAGGCATCCGCGCTCAACCACCTCGACGTCTGGATCCGCAAGGGGCTTCCCTCCGTGCCGAAGCCGCGCATCCTCGGCGCGGACGGCGCCGGCATCCGTGTGGACACGGGCGAGCGTGTCGTCATCAATCCCGGCGTCGAAGCGGGGAACGGGACGATTCACGTCATCGGCGAGCACGGCGACGGCACAAACGCGGAGCTCATCGCGGTGCCGGAGAGGAACGTCTATCCGATCCCGGACGGGCTGTCGTTCGAGGAGGCTGCCGCGTTTCCGCTCGTGTTCGAGACGGCGTACCGCATGCTCGTCACACGCGCGGGGCTGCGCGAGGGCGAGTGGGTGCTGCTGTGGGGCATCGGCAGCGGCGTCTCGACGGCGGGCCTCGCTATCGCACGCGCGCTCGGCGCGAAGACGATCGTCACGTCGACGAGCGACGCGAAGCTCGAGCGCGCGATCGAGCTCGGCGCCGATTTCGCCGTCCGCACCGACGGCGATGTCAAAGCGTTCGTGAAGGAGACGACCGGCCGCGGTGTCGACATCGTCATCGACCACGTCGGCGAGGCGACGTGGCGCACGTCGCTCGACGTCGCCGCGCCGGGCGGGCGCATCGTCGTCTGCGGCGCAACGTCGGGACCGAATCCGCCCGCCGCGCTCCATCGCATCTGGTGGAAGCAGCTCTCGATCCTCGGCTCGACGATGGGAACGAAGGACGACTTCGACGCCGTGTACGAGCTCGTCGCGAGCGGCCGCGCGCGTCCGGTCGTCGACGAGGTGCTCCCGCTCGCTGACATTCGCGCCGCGCACGAGCGGCTCGAGGCCGGCGAGCAGCTCGGCAAGATCGTTCTCTCGATCTGAGTGGTCATGCCCGTGAGTGCGTTCCTGATCTGCCGAGCGAAAACCGAGCAGCCCAAGGACGCAGGGAGCGCGAATAGCCGCAGCTATTCGCGCGACCGAGGACAACGGGATGCGACGGTTTGCAGCCGGCAGAGCAGACAACTGCACTTACGGGCGTGACCACTACGCCGCTGCAGAATCGCGTCACGCCGCTCGGCGACCTGATCGCGGTGCCGGACCGCGGGCTCGTGTACGGCAACCGCGGCTGCCTGCACGACGAGCACCGGCGCATTCGCCGTCAGTTCCAGGTGAAGCGGTGGATCGCGTGCCGGCTCGAGTTCCGCGGCCGCCATCGCGTGGCCGGCCCGATGCCGCCGGGCCGGTACACGGGGCTGTTCTTCCTCGACGAGGCGACGGCATTCGCCGCCGGCCATCGTCCGTGCGCGGAGTGCCGGCGCGAGGCCTACAACCGTTACTGCGAGATCTTCGGCGCGCGCGCCGACGCGATCGACGCACAGCTGCACGAGGAGCGCATCCAGCGAACGCATGGCGCGCGGCTCGAGGATCTCCCCGACGGCGCGTTCGTCCTCGAGGACCACGAGCCGTTCCTCGTTCTTGGCGACGAGCTGCTGCGTTGGACGCCTGGCGGCTACACGGAGCGGCGCAAACGCCGCACGGGAAGCGCGACGCTCATCACGCCGCCGTCAACCGTTCGCGTCCTGCAGGCGGGCTGGGAGTCCGACCTGCCGCTGTTCCATCCCTCTAGCCGAAGCCGAGGATGAACTTCGCGTCGTCGGACATCTTGTCCGGCGTCCACGGCGGCTCGAACACGAGCTCGAGCTCGACCTCTTCTACGCCTGGCACCTCGCGCGCGACGCGTTCGATGTCGCCGGCGATGAGCGGGCCTGCTGGGCAGCCCATCGACGTGAGCGAATACGTCAGCTTCACGTTCGGGCCTTCGATCTCGACGTCGTAGAGCAGGCCGAGGTCGACGATGTCCATCCCGAGTTCAGGGTCCTCGACCTGGCGCAGCGCCTCGAGCATCTCTTCCTTCGTGGGCATGAAGCCAGTGTATTTACGATCAGGTTGTGTCCGCCGTGAACGCAGTGCTGCTCGCGTCGGCCGTCGTGCCGCCGGCGATCGTCATCGTGCTTGCGTGGTATTTCCTCCGCGCCGGGCGACGGAACGACGAGCGCGAACGGCAGGCTAAGTAGCGATCTGGAAGACGTTGCCGAAGGGATCCTCGACCATTGCCCGCCGTTGGCCGTAGTGGGTGTCGAGCGGCTCCTCGATGCCTGTCGCGCCGAGGTCGAGGGCTCGTGCGAAGGCAGCGTCCACATCGTCGACGTACACGTACAGGAACGCCGGGAACGGCGGGCGCTCGTCGGTCGACGACACCACGACCGAGTCGCCGATGTGGATCTCGCTCGGGCGGCCGTCGAGGACGTCGCCCGACGCCTCGAATACGGTCCGGAGGAACCCGACGACGCCTTCGACATCGTCGGTGAAGATGCGGGGGACGACGGAGGTCATCAGTACCCGAGCAGCCGCACTTCCTCGCGCCGCTCGCGGGCGAAGAAGTGGACGCCGTCGACGAAGCGCACCCAGTTGCACCTCGTGCACATGAGCAGCGAGTGCGTGCGCGCGCTGTCCGCCAAGAACCGCACTCCGCGCAGGAGATCGCCGTTCGAGACGCCGGTCGCGGCGACGATGACCTCGCCGGGCGCGAGGTCGTCGGTCGTGTACACGCGCCCGTAGTCCTCGATCCCACGCTCGCGCAGCTCGTCGATCTCGCGGCGCGAGGTCGGCCAGAACTGCGCCTGCAGCTCGCCGCCGAGGCAGCGCAGCGCCGCCGCCGACAGCACGGCCTGCCGCGTGCCGCCGATGCCGATCGCGAGGTGGTCGTTCGTCCCGCGAATCGCGGCGGAGATCGACGCCGTCACGTCGCCGTCCTGGATGAGCTTGATGCGCGCGCCCGACTCGCGGATCTCCTCGATGAGGTCGTGATGGCGCGGCCGGTCGAGGATGATCGTCGTCACGTCGTTCACGCGCCGGCCGAACGCCTCCGCGATCGCGCGCACGTTGTCGCCCACTGGCCGCAGCAAGTCAATCGACCCGCGCGCACGCGGGCCGACCGCCATCTTCCGCATGTACATGTCGGGGAGCTCCATGAACTTGCCGGGCTCGCCGACAGCGATCATCGACATCGCGCCGTTGCCGCCGCGCGCGACGACCCCCCGCCCCTCGAGCGGGTCGAGCGCGAGATCGACCTCCGCCCCGCCGGCGCCGATCGTTGCGTCGTCCGACTCGTCGAGCGCGCCGAGGACGATGCGGCCTCGGATCGGCAACAGGTCGAGCGTCGCCCGCATGCCGGTCGCCGCAGCCGCCTCGGCACCCTCCTGGTCGGCGCGGCCGAGCCAGCGTGCGCCCGCGAGCGCCGCCCGCTCGGTCGCACGCAAGAACGACTGGCAGTGGCACGTGATCTGCGTGCCTTCAGGTGCCTGTTCGCTCAAACGTGCACGCGCTCAGCCGCGGAGAGGACGAGATCTGCAACCGTGTACGTCGCACGATCGGCGGAGTCGTTCTCGATGACCGCGGCGCCCTCGCTCTCGGCCCGGTCGATGATGAATCGCTGCAAGCGGCGGATCTCGTCGAAGCGATCGAGGTACTTCGACATCGGCCGCGCGTCGCCCGTGTCACGCGCGAAGAAGTGCTGCGCGTGGGCGGTCTCGTCCTCGATCTTCAGCACGCAGGACGTAACGAGCGCCTCGCGTCCCGGATCGGGAAGCAGCCCGGGTACGAGGTGCACGCCTTCCAGCACCATAGACCATCCCTCCTCGAGCGCGCGCTCGATCGACGCCTGCACGCCGACGAGCACGTTGCGCGACTGCTCGAGAAAGCCCGCGATGAGCGGATCGTCCGCGTCGGGGAACGCATCACCGGCCTCGAAGCTCGAGTAGTGGATCGACGGCATGAACTCGCGCGAGAAGAATGCGCGCATCGTCTGCCGGACGAAGTCCGTCGACGTGACGCGCGTGATGCCGAGCCGGTACGCGAGCTCGGTCGCGACCGTCGACTTCCCCGTGCCGGTCGCGCCGCCGACGAGGATGACGAGCGGGAGGTCGAGCTCGCGCAGCTCCTGATAGCGACGGAGCTGGCGCACCGCCTCCGTCCCCTCCACCTCGCCGAGCGTCTCGACGGCGATGTCGTGCAGCCGCTCGAGGTCGACGGTTTCTCTCCCGCGCTCGGCAAGATCGTCGCCGACGCGGCGCGCGAGCGCATACGCGCGGTCGGCCGCGACGCCGAGCGCCATGAGCGCGCGCGCCATGAGGCCGCGCGAATACGGGAGCCCGTGCTCCCCGCCGAGCGGCAACGGCGTGATCCGCCGCGGCTGGCTCATGCGCGCACCGCCTCAGGGACGAGCGCGAGGATCCTCTCGTCGAGGCCGTCCGCGACGACCTCGTTCTCGGCGAGCACGATGCGCGCGCCGCGCGCGAGGGCATGCTCGGCGACGACGTCGATCGCGGCCGCCTTCAGCTCGATGAGATACGTGTCGGCCTCGAGCTGCGCGAGCTCCTCCCGCAGGAGATCCCGCCGCGCGAGGTTCGACGATACGAGAACGACGTCGGCGTCGAGGTGGCCTGTTTCCGCCGGCCCGGCGGTGAAGACTGCGACGCGGCCGGCGAGCGGCTCGGTCGGAGTGAGCCGGAGGTCGAGCTCGTCGAGGACGATGTCACTGATCCGCTCGCGGAACGGCTCGCGACCGACGAGGATGCGGGCAGTCGTGGCGATGGGCGGAATGGCCGACCCGCTGCCGTCGAAGACCACGACGTCGGGCTCGAGCGATGCCGCGAGCCGCGCGCCTTCGACCACGTTCGAGACGAATGGCGCGCCGGCGATACCACCTCCCGCGCGGCGACAGCCGACCGTCGGCAGACCGGTCAGCGCCGCGAGCTCGAGGTAGTCCGAGGCGGCGTGCTGTCCCGCGCGCGAGCGCGCAACGAGCTCTTCGATCGTCGGCCGCGTGGTCACGAGCTCTGGCTCGGCAGGACCACCGCGGCCCATCGCGACGCAGACGACGCGACGGTCGCGCGCGAGCAAGCGGGAGACGTGCGTGGTCACCGCCGTCTTGCCGACGCGCTTGCCGGTGCCGATGACGGCGATCGACGGCAGGTCGAACTCGTGCAGCGGCGGCGGGTCGAAGCGAAAGTCCGCGCCGACCACGGAGATCCCGGCGGCGAGGAAGTCGGCGATCACGTCGGGTCGCCGTTCGTCTGTGAGGTCGATGGCGACGTCGACGTCCGGAACGTCGTCGACGATCGGCACGCCGTACTCGGGCAGGCCGCGCAGCTTCTCCGAGCCGCCCACAAGCATGACCGCGACGAACTCGTACGGCAGCTCGTCGAGCGCGGCTCGAACAACGTCGGGGTAGTGCTCGCCGTCGACGATCGCGATCGCTCTCATCGTGAGGTCACCTCGTCCTCGATGCGGGCGGTGTACTTCTCGTACGTCTTCGTGTCGGTGGAGAACTGAATGATCCGCTCCTGGCCGTGAAACGGATATTTTCGCCAAACGGACACGTGTGTCCCATCGACCTCGATGAGGTTGTAACAGGGACGGCCGTTACCTCTCAAGCGGGACGACGAGACGGTGCCCGCGTTGACGATGAAGAGATCCTCGAGCCGCCACGCGTACGGCACGTGCTTGTGGCCACAGAGCACGAGGTCGACGCCCGCGTGCTGCAGCGCCTCGATCGCGTCGCCGGCGTCGTTCACGATGTTCCGCTCGCGCCCCGTCCCCGGCACGGGCAGCAGATGGTGGTGCAACACGAAGATGCGCAGGTCGGCGGGCGCGGAGAACTGCTCCGCGATCCATTTGTAGCGCCCGCGGCCGATCTGTCCGTTGTCGAGATCGGGCTCCGTCGAGTCGACGGCGACGATCGTCACCCCGTCGAGCTGCAGCACCGAGTTGCGGTCGCCGAACATCTCCTCGAAGTGGACGTAACCGACGTTGCGCGAGTCGTGATTGCCCGGAATGACGACCAGCGAGGAGCACTCGATGCGCTCGATGTACTCGCGCGCAAGCTCGTACTCCGGCTTGAAACCGTGCGACGTGAGGTCGCCGGAGATGACGACGACATCGGGATCGAGCTCGTTCACCTCGGCGATCGCGCGCTCGAGGAGGTTCGGCAGGAAGAACTGCTGCCCGCAGTGCAGGTCCGACAGCTGGACGATCGTGAAGGCTGCGCCTTCCATAGGCGAACCCTAGATGAGGGGTTGCTGTCCGATGGCGACGGTACCGTCCCCTTTAGATGGGGTTCGAAACACCTGTTTTCCAGGTATTTCGGGGGGCCGAGCCACCGCGTTTCGCCAGCCAGGCGGAGCTCGAGTGCGCGAAGGTGCTCGACTACTACGGCGTGCCGTGGGAGTACGAGCCGCGGACGTTCGTCCTCGAGGAGGACGAGGCAGGCCGAGTGACCGAGGCGTTCGCGCCCGACTTCTACCTCCCCGAGCAGGATTTGTACGTCGAGCTGACGGTGATGAAGCAATCGCTCGTCACGCGCAAGAACCGGAAGCTCCGCAAATTGCGCGAGCGCTACCCGGACGTGAAGATCAAGCTCTTCTACAAACGAGACCTCGAACGGCTCGCTCAGCACTTCCACCTAGACCTCGCCAGCTAGTGGATCCCCGGATCGGGGACGTCTACCTCTCCGCCGAGGAGCTGGCGGCACGCGTGCGCGAGCTCGGCCTGGAAATCTCGCGCGACTACGCCGGCCGCGAGCCGGTGCTCATCGGCTCGCTGAAGGCGAGCGTCGTCTTCCTCGCCGACCTCTCGCGCGCGATCCCGATCGCGCACAGCCTCGACTTCATCGAGCTCGCCGGCTACGGCAGCGCGCAGATGGGCGGGCACGAGCAGATTCGCGTCCTCAAGGACCTCGACGTCGACATCGGCGACCGCGACGTTCTCCTCGTCGAGGACGTCATCGACACCGGCCTCACGCTGAACTACCTCGTGCGGACGTTCGAGCTGCGAATGCCGCGCTCGATCGCCGCCGTGACGCTCCTCGACCGCCCGTATCGCCGCCTCGTCGACGACCTGCCGGTGAAGTACGTCGGCTTCGTCGTCCCCGACGAGCTCTTCGTCGGGTACGGGTTCGACCTCGAGGAGAACTGGCGGCACCTCGGCGAGCTCCGCCTGCTCCGCCAGGTTTCGTAACTGGCCGTTCTCTGTAGAGGCCAGCCAGTTGATGGCTGCTTCGGCCGGGAAACGTGCTGGGAACCACTCCAGCGCCGCGGGTGTAAAAGTAGTGGTGCCCTGCCGGAAAGGAGATTCCCGTGAGGCGGTTGTCCCTACTCTCGGTTGCGGCAGCCGCTGTCGCCGCAGCCATCCTGACGCTCCCCGTGAGCGCAGCGTTGCCACCGTCGAAGACAGTTACGCGCCTTCAGGCTAAGGTCGCGGCTCTGCAAGCGAAGGTCGTAAAGCTCACCTCTCAGAACAAGACGCTCACGCAGAACAACACCGCCGCCCAGCAAGTTATGGGTGCGCTTGGTCGCCGCATCGTTGCGGATGGCAGCTGTCCGATCACGCGGGCCAACGGGAATGTTCCCTCGACTTCCCTTAAGGGGTCCGGCTGGCACGGGCAGGCACCGCTGTGGGTGCAGTTCTTGGGGGTGGCGTCTGTTCAGGCCAACATCGTGGTCGGACAGGCGGCGGCCGACGGCTCGATATCGACCAAGTTCCCGTGGTGGCGTGGTGTTGCAGGCACTCTCCGCGTGGCGGGAAAGCGGCTGGACGGAGCCGCGCCGCCGCTGACAGCGAGCATCGCCCCTGTCCCTGACGACACCGGCATCCAGCCGACCAAGCTCAGCTTTCCGACGGCGGGATGCTGGCAAGTTACTGGGCAATTGGGCGATGCGAGTCTTACGTTCGTGACGCTCGTGCTCGGCCTGTAGAACCAGGCCGTTAGCGGCGTGGCTTTTCGAGCCAGAGTTAGACTAGACTAACTTTCGTGGGCATCACCCGGGCCGAGGCGCTCCAGCCTGCGCGCACGCGCGGAGAGCGGGCGCTCGGGGCGCGAGGGATGTTCCGCATCCTCCCGTTCCTCGGCCCTGCGTTCATCGCGAGCGTGGCGTACATCGACCCGGGCAACTTCGCGACGAACATCGCCGGCGGCTCGAAGTACGGCTACACGCTCGTGTGGGTCATCGTCGCCTCGAACCTCATGGCGATGCTCGTGCAGACGCTGTCGGCGAAGCTCGGCGTGGCGACCGGGCTCAACCTCGCCGAGGTCTGCCGGGAACAGCTGCCGCGTCGAGTCACACTAGGGCTCTGGGGCCAGGCGGAGCTGATCGCGATCGCGACCGACCTGGCCGAGTTCCTCGGCGCCGCACTCGGGTTCCATCTGCTCACGGGCATGCGGCTGTTCCCGGCCGCGCTTCTCACCGCCGTCGCCGCGTTCCTCATCCTCGGACTGCAACGCTTCGGCTTCCGGCCGCTCGAAGCGACGATCGTGGTGCTCGTCGGCGTCATCGGCGTCTGCTACGTCGTCGAACTGTTCAAGGCGAAGCCGAACCTCGCCGCGGTCGCGCACCACGCCGTCGTGCCGCAGTTCGCAGGCAGCGGCTCGATCGTCC
>DASSXM010000043.1:0-19153 GCA_035703805.1 Gaiellaceae bacterium
GACGACGGCGACCTTCTCGACACGTTCGCCTACGTGGTGATGAATCCAGTCGCGGCTGGACTCTGCAGCTCCCCCGCGGAGTGGCCATGGAGCAGCTACGCGGGAACGGTGGGCTGCGGCAAAAGGCACACCTTTGTGGACGACGCGCGCGTTCTCGGCTGTTTCCGTTGGCCGAAGGTCGATCCGCGCGCAGCGCTTCGTAGGCACGTTGAGGATCTGTGACCCGAACGTTGCGGTGTCCGGCACCCGCTTAGTTGCGAATGGGCGGGAAATGCCGTACATTCCGGAAACATGGCCCGTTCGGCGACTCACGGCAAGGCGAACCAGAGCAGGGCGAACGAGAACATCAAGCTGGCGTCGTACAACGACCGCCAATCGTTCAACCTCCCCGCTCCCGACTACGAGGCGGAAGACGTGCTCGTGGTGCGCGACCCGGAGCAGTTCCGCGCGCTCGGCGACGACCTCCGCACGGAGATCGTCGTCCTGCTGCGCAACCGCGCGGCATCGACGACGGAGCTCGCCGAACGGCTCGGCCTGCCGAAAGGAACCGTCGGCCACCACCTGAAGGTGCTCGAGAAAGCGGGACTGGTCCGCGTCGTGCGCACGCGCAAGGTGCGCGCCGTGACCGAAAACTACTTCGGCCGCACGGCGCGGCTGTTCCTCTTCAAGAGCACAGACGCGGACGGCGAGGACGTCCGGAACGTCGCCGCGGCCTCCCTTCGCCGCGCAGCCGAGGAGTTGCTCCCCATCGGCGACGACGGCCGGACGACCTTCGCCGTGGTGCGCGCGCGCCTCAGCGACGCGGACGCGAAGCGCCTCACCAGACGGCTCGAGAAGCTCATCGACGACTTCCGCGCGGCCGACACGAAGGCGGGCCGAGAATACGGCCTCGCCGCCGCCCTCTACGAGCGCGCGCCCGATGCCTAGGCTCCGCCGCCCGACCGGCGGCCTCTGGAGTCACCCCGACTTCCTCAAGCTCTGGACCGGCCAGTCGATCAGCGAGCTCGGCTCGCAGGTCTCGCAGCTCGCGATCCCATGGCTCGCCGCCGTCGGCCTGCACGCAAGCCCGTTCGCGTTCTCGCTCCTCGGCGTGCTCGGCTTCCTGCCGTTCATCCTCTTCGCCCTCCCCGCCGGAGTGTGGGTCGACCGCCTCCGCCGCCGGCAGATCCTCATCGTCGGAGACGCGTCGCGCGCCGTGCTCCTCGGGCTCATCCCGATCCTGTGGGCGGCCGGCGTGCTGCAGATCTGGCACCTGCTCGTCCTGCAGTTCGTCATCGGGATCTTCACCGTCTTCTTCGACGTCGCGTACCAGTCGTATCTCCCCGCGCTGATCGAGCGCGAGCATCTCGTCGACGGCAACTCGAAGCTTCAGCTCACCGTCTCCGTCGCGCAGGTCGCCGGCCCGAGCATGTCCGGCGGTCTCATCGCCGCGATCACCGCCCCGTACGCGATCGTCGGAGACGCGATCAGCTTCGTGATCTCGACGCTCTTCATGGTGCGGATGCGCCACCGCGAGAACCTGCCGCGGCGCGACGTCGACGAACCGCACCCGAAGATGTGGCCGCAGGTGAAGGAAGGCCTCCAGTGGGTCGTCGGCAACCGCCATCTGCGCGCGATCGCCGGCTGCACCGGCACGTCGAACTTCTTCGGCAGCGTCGGGTTCGCGATCGTCCTGCTCTATCTCGTACGGAGCCTGCACCTCCACTCGTACGCGGTCGGCGCCGTGTTCGCAGTCGGCTCGTTCGGCTCGATCGCCGGCGCGCTCGTCGCAAACCGCGTCCAGAAGCGGATCGGCGTCGGGCCGGCGATCGTCGGCTACTCCGTCCTGTTCTCGGCGGGAGGTCTCGCCTTCCCGCTCGCGCCGCACTCGTTTCCGCTGCCGGTACTGATGACCGGGATGCTGCTGTTCGGCTTCGGCGGCGTCGCGTACAACATCACGCAGGTCAGCCTGCGGCAGGCGATCACGCCGGAGCGGCTGCAGGGACGGATGAACGCGGCGATGCGCTGGATCGTCTGGGGGACGATCCCGCTCGGCACCCTGCTCGGCGGCGCGATCGGCCAGCGCTACGGGCTGCGCACCGCGCTATGGGTTGCCGCCCTCGGCGGCCTGCCGACGTTCCTCTGGGTGCTCCTCTCGCCGGTACGCTCGATCAGGACGATGCCCGAGCCGGTGATAGAGCCGACGCCCGCGCAGGCCGAGCTCGAAGGCGGCCTGGTCGAAGGCGCACCGCTGCCGGGACCCGTCTCGGCGGATGCCTGAGCTGCCCGAGATGGAGGCGTGGCGCCGCGCCTTGAATGATCCGGTCTCGGCGTTCCCGATCGCGAAGGCGGGGCCCGCGCACATCGCGACGCTGAAGACGTTCGACCCGCCGCTTGCCACGCTCGAGGGCCGTCGCTTCCGCGGCATCGAGCGGCGCGGCAAGCGGCTCATCTTCCCGACGGAGGACGGTGAGCTCGCGCTGCTCGTCCATCTGATGACAGCGGGACGGCTGAAGATGCTCGGCGCGGGCGACAAGGGACCGAAGCAACCCGCGTTCGCGCTCGAGTTCGAGGGCGGATCGAAGCTCGTGCTGACCGAGAACGCACGCAAGAAGCGCGCCGGTGTCTGGCTCCTCACGCCGGACCAGGCGCAAGAGGAAGTCGCCCATCTCGGCCCAGAAGCGCTCGGCCTCACCGCAGAAGAGCTCACCGAGATTCTGAAACGCGCGTCGCACCGGCTGCATCCACTTCTCCGCGACCAGCGCGCGATCGCCGGGATCGGCCGCGCGTGGGCGAACGAGATCCTCCATGCGGCGAAGCTCTCACCGTACGCGCTCTCGACCGACCTCTCGGACGAGGAGATCGACCGCCTTGCGACGGCGATGAACGACGAGCTCGCGCGCGGCCTCGCGCTGCGCGAGCGCGGCTTCGGCGACGAGAAGACGTACCGCGTGCACAACAAGCTCGGTCAGCCCTGCTTCGTCTGCGACACGCCGATCGCTCAGATCGACTTCGAAGAGCACACGATCTACTACTGCCCGCACTGCCAGACCGGCGACCGCGTCCTCAAAGACCGGCGCTTGTCACGTCTGCTGCGTTAGGCTGCGTCATGGCCACGGTCGCGGATCTGATGGTGAAGGACGTCCTCACCGTCGAGCCGTCGGACACGATCGGCGAAGCGGCGGAGAAGATGAATGCATCGAACGTCGGCGCGGTCGTCGTCATGGAGGACATGGTCCGGATCGTGGGCATCGTCACCGAGCGCGACCTGCTCCGCGCCGTCGCATCCCGGGCACGCGCCGCCGAGGCGCGCGTCCGCCAGTGGATGACGCCGAATCCCGTGACGATCGAGCCCGAGCTGACGATCGACGAGGCCGCGAAGATCATGTTCGACAACAACTTCCGCCACCTGCCGGTTGTGAAGGACGGGCGCGCGCTCGGCATCGTCAGCCTCCGGCTGCTCGCCCGCTGGGCGTTCGATCAGTCCGTCCAGTCAGCTCACTAGGGTCCTCCCGGTGATCCGTCTGTTCCCCGAGCGAGGTGGCTGGCTCGAGGTCGTCTGCGGCCCGATGTTCAGCGGTAAGAGCGAGGAGCTCATTCGGCGCCTGCGCCGCGCGGAGATCGCCGGCCAGCGCGCGCTCATCGTCAAGCCGCGCATCGACGACCGCTATGACATCGGCCACGTCGTCAGCCACGCCGGGGCGAAGATGCGCGCAGTCGCGGTCTCGCGTCCGGAGGAGATCCCCGGTCTCGCGGACGGCTACGACGTCATCGGAATCGACGAGATCCAGTTCTTCGCGGAAGGGATCGTGCTCGTCATCGACGTGCTCGTCGAGCGTGGCGCGCGCGTCGTCGCCGCCGGTCTCGACCAGGACTTCCGCGGCCTCCCGTTCGGTTCGATGCCGGAGCTGCTCTGCCGCGCGGAGCTCGTCGACAAGCTGCAGGCCGTGTGCCACCGTTGCGGCGGCCCGGCGACGATGACGCAGCGGCTCGTCGACGGCCTGCCGGCGCCGGCGGACGGCCTCACGATTGTCGTCGGCGCGCTCGACTCGTACGAGGCACGCTGCCGCTCGTGCCACGAGCTGGCTGAGCCCGTCAGGCAAGTCGAATCGTCAGCGTCTGCGAGCTGACGGTCACCGCGCCGCCAAGCGTCTCGATCAGACGCACGGCAACCGCGGCGCCGAGGTCGCGCAGCTCGGTGCCGAGCACGACCGGCGCGGACGAGTCGGTCACGGGCGAGACGTCGATCTCGAGGCCGCGCAGGGTGACGTCCACCGAGTCGAGGCCGCCGTGGCGTAGGGCCGCCTGCACGAGCGCCGAGACGCCGCGCTCCACCGCCTCGACATCGGTCTCGAACGCTGCGCCTTCGCCCTTGACGCGCACGCGGTCGTCGCCGAGCCGCGCCGCCGCGCCTTGGGCGAGCGAGAGCGTGTTCGCCTCGCGCAACGCCGGGTCGTAGCGGCCCGCCTCGATGCGCGCGACGAGCGAGAGCTCGTCGAGTAGCTCGGCCATCTGCGCGGACGCGGCCGAGATGATCTCGACATAACGGTCGGCGGGCGCCTCGAGCTCAACCGTTCGCGTCAGCGTCGTCGCGAAGCCGTGCACGGTTGCGAGAGGCGTGCGCACGTCGTGGCACGCGAGCGAGACGAGCCGTGCGAACGAGGTGTCGTGCTGCACGTCAGGGGCTCGTCGCGGGCTTCCACCAGCGCCGCCAGAGCGTCGACCGGTTCTCTTCGCCGCGCCAGAGCCGCACGATGTTCGCACGGTGGAGAACGGCGACGCCGACTGCGGCGAACGCGGCGAACACGATCACCGGCCACGGATAGCCGAAGAGCCACGACCACAGGACGAGCGACGCGGCCGAGATCATCGAAGCGAGCGACGGGTAACGCAGCGTGAAGAAGACGAGGATCCAGACGCCGAGGCCGGCGCCGCCGACGAGCGGCGCGACGCCGAGGAACGCGCCGCCCGCCGTCGCGACCATCTTCCCTCCGCGCTGGAACTTCATGAACACCGGCCGGTAGTGGCCGAGCATCGCGGCGGCGCCGGCGAGAACGCCGGTGCCATGCCCGACGACGAGCGTGCCCGCGAGCGCGGGTGCGAATCCCTTCCCCGTATCGAGAAGCACGACCGGCAACCCGAGCCAGCGGCCGTACACGCGCCAGACGTTCGACCCGCCGATGTTGCCGCTCCCCTTCGTGCGGATGTCTTCGTGCCTGAACACGCGCACGAGCCAGTAGCCGAACGGCATCGAGCCGACGACATAGCCGACGACCACGAATAGAACGGTGAGCATCGCCTACCGCGGAATCGCGTACGCCTCGACCCAGCCGTTCACGACGGCCCAGTCGAGGTTCGCGAAGAACGCGTCGATGTACGATGCGCGGTCGGTCTGGTAGTCGAGGAAGTACGCGTGCTCGTAGACGTCGAGCGCGACGAGCGGCGTCGCGTTCCACACCGGGAATGTGTTCTGCGCGTCTCCGATGTAGTTGAAGAGGCGCCCTTCGTCCCAGTCGTACGCCGTCCAGGCCCAGCCCCGCGCGGCGAGACCGGTCGCGCGGAGATCGGAGCGCCACGCGTCCACGGAGCCGAAGTCGCGCGTGACGAGTGCGCCGAAGGCGCCGCCCGGATCGCCGCCGCCGCCGCCGAGGTGCGCGAAGTAGAGCTCGTGGTTCTTGATCCCGCCGATCGCGAACGTGAGATCGACTTTGAGCGCACGCAGGTCGGAATACACCTGGTTCGCGCCACCGAGATCGACCGCGGCGAGCTTGCCAAGGATCTCGTTCCGCTTGCTCACGTAGCCCTGGTAGAGCTTGTAGTGCGCCTCCACCGCCGCGCGCGAGATGCCCTCGAGCTCGAGGACCTCAGGGCGGAGCGGACGGGGTGCGATCTCGAGCGTGGCCATGGCGCTGGAGCATATCCTCCGGCCAAAGAGACGATTAAAGGAGCCAGCATGCCGTTCACAGTTCCCGATCTTCCCTACGCGTACGACGCGCTCGAGCCGCACATCGACGAGGCGACGATGCGCGTGCACCACGACGCCCACCACAAGGCCTACGTCGACAACGCGAACGCCGCGCTCGAAGGAACGGAGCTTGCGGACAAGTCGGTCGAGCAGGTGCTGACGAACCTCGACGCGCTTCCCGAGGCGAAGCAGACCGCCGTTCGCAACAACGCCGGCGGACACGCGAACCACAGCCTCTTCTGGGAGATCATGAGCCCGGACGGCGGCGGCGCGCCCAGCGGCGATCTCGCGAAGGCGATCGACGACACGTTCGACAGCTTCGACGCGCTCAAGGCCGCGGTCATCGACGGCGGCGTGAAGCGCTTCGGCAGCGGCTGGACGTGGCTCGTCTGGGACGGCACAGCGCTCGCCGTCTACTCGACGCCGAATCAGGATTCGGCGATCCTCCAGAGCGACGTCCCGCTGCTCGGCATCGACGTGTGGGAGCATGCCTACTACCTCAAGTACCAGAACAAGCGCCCTGCCTACCTGGAAGCCTGGTGGAACGTCGTCAACTGGGCCGAGGTCGGGCGTCGGTTCGAGGAAGCGCGGGAGTCCTAACGGACCCCCGCGCTCCTCGCTTTGGTCTCGTCAGCGAATGACGAGGATCGAGCGGCTCAGACCGGCGACGTAGCCGCCACCTGCCTGGCTGAGCGGAAGGACGAGCCGGAGCAGCGTCCGACCGTGCGCGAGCCGCACCATGAAGCTCGCGGTCGACGCCGAGCCGAGGAACACGCGCTTGATGTTCGTCCAGCCCAGCGCACTCGAGTGCCGCTGAAGCCACACGTAGTGGCCGCTGTAGCCGAGGTCCGACGTCACCTTGGCGGTGAAGGTCCGGTCGCTGCGACCGAAGCCCACGCGCGGAGCGACGTTGACCTGGACCTGGGCGCTGTCAGCAGTGCGCCAGTGCGACTGATACGCCGTCTGGATCGTCGGCGAGACGGCGAACTGATAGCTGCCGTCAGCCGCAGTGCTCGTGGACTGCAGGGACTGCGCGCCCTTGCCGAACGGCTGTGCCGTCAGACTGACGGTCTCACCCTGCAACTGCACGAGCCCGGACGCCTTGCCCGACAGCGTGGTGCCGCTGCCGTAGACGACCGTCGACGACGCCGCGTTCAACGTCAGCGCAGGCGGAGGGCCATTCACCGTCACAGTGCCGGTATGCGTCTTCGCAAAGGCATCGTGATACGTGACCTTCCCCTGGGTGTTGAACGTGTGCGAGTACGACTGGTCGGAGTGGAGAACGGGCGACGCGAACGAACCGTCGTTCGCGACCACCTGGTGATCCGCGGAGTCGGCGTTGTGCCACGTCACCGTGTCTCCGACCGTGATCGTCGTGCTCGCCGGCGTGAAGTCGCTCTTCGTGATCTGGACTGTCTTCGTATCCGCGCCCGCGGCTGTCGCGACAAGCATCGCCGCGAGCAACGCAAGCGGGAGCAGGAGCATTCGCTTCATCATGCGTTTACCTCCTTTCCCTGCCCCCTCTGTCCCGCGCTCCGAGCCTTTCGAAGCGCGGGACGGCGGAAATTCACACTTTCCAAACGGGCTGCTCACTCAGTGCACACGCCGAATCGTCTGGGTTCCGCTGTGTGAGGCGAGGAGCCCGCTTCCGGCCTGGTTGACCGAGAGGAACACGCGGATGTGGGACATGCCGATCGGCACGTACGCGATCGGCTTGAAGATGCGGCCGTTCAGCGACCCAAGGTCGAGCGCGGCGATGTTCACCCACTGCCCGAGCGAGGACAGCCGCTGGAGATACACATGCCTGTGCCAGAGCGACACCGGCGACAAGATCGTCGCCCGCATGTATCCGTTGTCGCCCGGCAGGAGATGCATCGCGGGCGCGACCTGCGCGACGACACTGCCGCTCGCGACGCCGTTCCACCGCGCGGTGTAGCTCGTGTAGATCGACGGCGTCACCAGGTACGAGTAGGTGCCGCCGGCGCCCGTCTTCACGATCGCGACCTGAATCGCCGACGCGGCGCCGTACGGCAGCGCGTCGATCTCGACGGACTGGTCAGCGGCGCCGGTCGAGATCGCTCCGCTCAGTGTGACCTGCGTGCCGTAGTAGACGATCGGCTGCGAGAGCGCCAGCGCGACCGAGGGCGGCGGGCCGTTCACAGTGATCTTGCCGCCGAGCCGCGGGTAGAGCGCATCGTGGAAGCCGAACGTGCCGGCGACCGAATAGGCGAACGTCCACGACTGGCCCGGCTTCAGGATCGGCGAAGCGAACGAGCCGTCGTTCGCTACCACTTGGTGGTTGACCCTGTCTGCGTTGTGCCACGTGATCTTGTCGCCATGGTTGATCGTGAGCGTGGACGGCGAGAACCCCGTGGCCTTGATCTGAACCGTCACCGTCGCCGCGGAGGCTGCGGCTACCGAGCCGAGCCCGACTGCGGCGGCGGCGACAACGACTGCCATGCCTTTGACCATCCCAAGCCTCCTTTGTCGGGCATGGATTTGCCCATGGAAGGCCCGGGGAATGTCAGCTGCACGTAAGGGTTGCGTCAAGCTGGGTGCTATGACTTCCGAAACCGAGAAGGGCGACGATGCGTAGAGACGGAAGAGACATGGAGCTCGCACTCGAAGCCCCTGCGCGCCTGCGCGCCGTGCCCACGTCAGCGGACGCGCTCTCGGCGGACACGAGCGACGCCGACCTCCTCGCACGGATCGCCCACCGCGACCGCGAGGCGTTCGAGCTCCTCTACCACCGCTACGTCCGGCCGATCTTCGGCTTTGCCCTCCGGCGTCTACGCGACCGGCCGCGCGCGGAGGATGCGACGCAGGAGACGTTCGCTGCGATCTGGCGCTCCGCCGGGAGCTACAAGCCCGAGCGCGGGCCGGCGGCGCCGTGGCTCTACGCCGTCGCGCGCAACGCGATCGTCGACCGGCTGCGCTCGAAACAGGATCCGTTGGGTGAAGTGCCCGACCTCGCGACGCTCGAGCCCGGGCCTGCTGAACGCGCCGACGCATCGTATGTCTCGTTCCGTGTGCACAGCGCGCTCGACGAGCTGCCGGAGAAGGAGCGCGAGGTGCTCGAGCTCGCGTATTGGAGCGGGTTCTCGCAGAGCGAGGTTGCGACGTTTCTCGGCATCCCGCTCGGAACCGTGAAGACGCGCACGCGGAGTGCGCTCGCGCGACTCGCCGACCTGCTGGAGGACGACCTCCGATGACGCACACGCCCGACTTCGACGAGCTCGTCGGCCTCGACCTCGAGCCGGATGAACGCGACCGTCTCCAGCGCGTCCACGCGCTGCTCATCGCCGCGGGGCCGCCCGCCGAGCTGTCGCCGGAGCTCGAAGCAGGGCCGACGCTCGCGCTCACCCTCTCTCGCAAGCGGCGCGCGAACCGCGCGTACCGCCGTGGGCTGCTGCTCGCAGCCGCGATCTGCATACTCGCGCTCGCGTTCCTGGGCGGCTATCTGGCCGCCAACGGCGGCAGCTCGTCGGACTGGAAGACACTCTCGCTCGCCGGCACGCCGTCGGCGCCCGGCGCACTCGCCTCGCTGCGCATCGAGCCGGCCGACTCCGCCGGCAACTGGCCGATGCAGCTCACCGTCACCGGCTTGCCGAAGCTGCCGGCGTATGCGTACTACGAGGTCTATCTCATGCGCAACGGCAAACCGTACGCGCCGTGTGGCACGTTCGTCGTCGACGGCCGGAGCCGCGCGACGTCGGTGTCGCTGAACGCGCCGTACCGCCTGACGCACGGCGACACGTGGATCGTGACCGAGAAGCTCCGCGGCAAGCCGGAGCCCGGCGTCACGATGATGACCCCGGTCTAGCGCGTTCGTTCCGCATCTCTGAAAGCAGGCGCTCGAGGCGCTCTTCGGTCGAGTCGTCGACGAACGTCATCGCGGCCGCGACGTTCGGGTGCACCGTCGCGATCTCGTCGCGCATCTGCACCGCGACCGCGCGGTACGACGGATGGCCTTCACGGCCTGAGCGCAGCTCGATCAGGTGCAGTGCCTCGCGCGCGTCGAGCTCGAGGATGTAGCGCATTCGATACGCAAGGGAGAGCGCATACGGCGCCTCCTCGACGAGCCCCTCGCCGCGCAGGCGCTCGTATTCGCCGCGCGACGAATCGAGCGCACGCTCGTAGTCGCCCGCGAGGCCGGCCTCCTCGAGCTCGTGCGGAACGTCCGCTCCCAGATCCGGCGACAGCCGCTGCCACTGGCACGTGAGCAGCCGGTGGCGCTGCAGGTCCCGGAACGCCCCGTAGTCGGAGACGATCTCGAAGCGGTACGTCAGCGTCTCGAAGCCACGCCCAGGACGGTGGCGGCGGTTCTCGCGCTCGCCGACGAGCTCGCTCAGCAGTGCGGCACGGTCGACGCCGGCGACGGCCGCGAGCGCCTCCTCGTCGCTCAGTGCGGACGACTCGAACAGGAGCGCGGCGAGCAGCTCCTCCTCGGTGCCGTGCGCGCGCAGGAGCTTGACGGACGGCGCGGCCACGCCCGACGTCTCCTCGACGAGCCCGAGCCGCGCGGCGACGGCGTCGGCGCGTTCGCGCCGGTCGCGAAGGAATTCGATCCAGCGTCCGCCGCGGTCCTCGCGCGGCACGCGCACGACGAAGCTCGGGATGATCTTCTGCAGCTCCTCGAGGAGCATCTCGCCGTACGCGCGCGCCTCGGCGAGCGGATGCGCGAGCAGATGAAGGACGAGCTGCTCGTACGTCTGCCCGCTCGCGTACATGCCGGAGTGCGAGAGCGTCGCCGCGGGCAGGAGGCCGCGCACGAGGTCGAGCGCCTTCGCGCGCACCGCGCGCGTGTGCGCGGCGGCCGACTCGTCGTCGCTGCGCGGGAACCGCGTCTCGATCCACGCCGACATTCCTTCCAGCAGACGGCCGTACGTCTCGAAGAGATCGTCGAGCGCACGCTCATACTCCGGGCCAAAGCGCGCGTCGCGGTGGTAGCGGTAGCCGAGCCCCTCGACCGGCGCGTCGTACGCGATGTAGCGCGTCGACTGCTCGAGATACGCGGCGAGCCGCGGCCTCTGGATGATCTTCGTGAGGAGGTTCGACGTCCACTCGAGTGCGACGTGCGCACCGCCGAGCTGCGCGACCGAGTCGTCGCCGTAGCCGAGGAAGATGCGCTCGTACAGCTGCGCGGCGCGCTCGCCCTCGGCGCCCTCGATGGCCGGCACCTCTGGGACGGAGTCGGCGAACTCGTCGAGGAAGAGGCGGCGTAGCGTGCCCTGGTAGCGCGAGTAGCGCGCGAACAGCGCGCCCTTGACCGTCTCGGGGAGGTTGACGAGCCCGAAGACGGGCCGGTCGAGATTCGTGAAGTGCGGGGCGAGCCGGGCGCGCTCCTCCTCGGTGAAGCTCTCGACGGGAACTGTCACGCTTGCCACTGTGCCCACAGGATCGTCCACGCTAGCGCGGGTCTCGGTCGGCACTTCCGGCTGGTCGTATCCGACGTGGCGGCCCGGCTTCTATCCCGCCGGGCTCGACCCATCCGCGTTCCTCGCGTTCTACGCGGAGCGCTTTCGAACGGTAGAGCTGAACACCACCGGATACCGGCTCCCCGCGGAGGAGCACTTCCGCCGCTGGGCGGAGCAGGCCCCGCTCGGCTTCGAGTTCGCGCCGAAGCTGCCGGGCCATCGGCTGCACGGGCTCGACGAGTTCGCGGCCCGCGTGCGCATGCTCGGCGCGAGCCTCGGCCCGGTGCGCGTGTCGGTGAAGAACGCGCGCGACGAAGGATTGCTCGAGCTGCTGCTCGGCTCGATCGACCCCGACCTGAAGCTCGCGTTCGATCTCGAGCATCCATCGTGGGACGGCGTCGAGGAGCGGCTCGCGGGCGCGGGCGCCGTCCGCGTGAACGACCTCGACCATCCCGCGCCGTTCCGCTACCTCCGGCGGCGCGAAGCGCCGGACGAGGCGTTCGCCGAGCGGATCCTCGCAACCGCCGAGCCCGTGTACGTGTACTTCCGCCACGACGACGAGCCTGCCGCGCCGGCGCACGCGCACCGCCTGCTCGAGATGTTGGCTCCCTAACCGACGGTCGCGATCGCGCAGCTCTGCGCAGACTTCGCGCCGCTCGCGAGGATCGAGCGGACGCAGAACGTGAACCGGCCGGCCTTCCGCACGCGCCACGGGAACGAATAGAGCGTGCCCGCCTTGAGCGTCATCTTCACCGTCGTTGCGTTGTAGATGCCGACGCTCGACGGATTCCTGACCGCCAGCGTCGTGCGCACGCCGGCGCCGTCGTCGAGCGCGGTGTACGTGAGCTTCAGCGTGGTGCCGACGCGGCCCTTGGCAGCGTGCGCGCGCAGCCGCGGCGGCGTGATCACCGGCTGAACCACGGGAGGCGCCGCTCCGCCTCCGCCTACGAGCACGGATGCGACAACCGTATCCCAGGCCGACGAACCACCGCCCACCGTGCTGCCGATCTCGCCTGCGACCCATACAACCGCTGGATTCGTGGGATCGCGCCCGGCCGCGAAGTAGTCGCCGAAACGGGGATCGTTGCCCCCGAAGCGGAGATGCGGTCCGGCGCTCGTCGCGATCACGACCGGTGCGGAGAGCGTTCCGTCCGGGGCGCGCACGACGGTCACAAGCTCGGGGTCAATCGTCAGGGACGACTCGCCGTAGACGACGGCGAGGTTGCCCACGCCGTCAGGCCGGATCGCTGGGAAGAACACGTGTGCGCCGGCGACTCCGACGTCCGCCTCCCATGTCAGGGTCTTCGCCGCGGTCGACACCTCGCCGATGCGGCCGCACGCGCGCGTGAACGAATCGCCCGGCGGAATGCAGGCTGTGTTCGCCGAGAACCAGAGCCTGCCGTTTTCCCAGACGGAGTCGAGGATGCGGTCGTCGTTCGTCGCGAGCGGATCGTTTCGCCCTGACGATGACGGCGGTTGTTGAGCGTTTGGCGGCTGCTGCAAGGGCGTGATGAGGATGTCGGTGACCGGCCTCACCGACACTGCCGCGGGCGGAATCCCGTCGACGGTGACGAGATGGACGACGTTCGAGCTTCCGTTGTCCACCGACACGACGTACTCCGTCGCGGTCGACGAGAGTGACTGGACCGGCGCGAAGCTCGAGAAGTCCTGATTAGGCCCGTACGTGTTGATCGCCGGATTGGCGGCTCCGGCGAGCACCTGCTGCTTGTTTACGATCCAAAGCTCGCCGCCAAGGTTCGCGCCCGGCGGGTCGCAGCTCGAGAACATGTCCGCACCGATGACGACGATCCCGTCAGCGATGCCGAGTCGCGGCTGGTCGGCGCAACCGGGCGCGCGGAAGGAGAACGTGCTCCAAGCGCCCGTCGGGTCGCTCGTCTTCGATACCGCAAGCAACACCGCGGGCGTGTCGATGTTCGTCAGGCTCGCAAACCAGCGAGCGCTTGCGGCGTCGTACTCGACGCGCGGATCGGTGAGGGAGTTCACCGGCTGCCCGTAGAGGTCCGAGAGCTGCTCGGTCTTGACGACGGTCGGCGTAGCGGAGGACGTGCTCCAGATGCGCATGGCGAGGTTCACCATCTGGACGACGAACCCCTGGCCGGCCGCCACGCCCATGTCCGGCGGATCGACGGTAACCGTCGTGTTGTCCCCGCCGCTCAGCCCCGGGAACGACGCCGTCACGGTCGCGACCGGAGGAGCCGCACTGGCTCCGCGCGCAACGCCGACGAGCACGAGGGCCGCGACGGCGGCGAGAGGGAGCAGCGCCCGCACGCTCTGACGGTACACAGAGGCCGGGTTAGAAGCGCGCGGCAGCGCCGGAGTGCTCGCGGTATGCGCCGCTCGCGACGATGTCGCTCAGCTCGTCGACCGTGTGACGGAGCTCGTCCTCGCTCGAGAAGAAATGCGGGCCAAGCCGCACCCCGGCGTCGGGCCGGAAGTCGCAGATGATCCCGCGCTCGCCGAGCTCGCGGTGGACGGCCGCGTGATCGGGCGTGCTCACGACGACCGCACCGCCGCGGCGCGCCTCTTCGCGCGGGCTCACGACCTCGAAGCCCGCCTCGTCGAGCAGTTCGATGAGCAGCCCGGTGAGCGCGAGCGAGCGCTCGCGGATCCGCTCGACTCCGACGTCCTCGATGATGTCGTAGCCGGCCGTCGCCGCGTAGAGCGCCGGCACGTTCGGCGTGCCGGTGAGGAAGCGCGCTACGCCCGGCGCGTACTCGAGCTCCGGCTCGAAGTCGAACGGCCGCGCATGACCCTGCCAGCCGACGAACGTCGGCTCGAGCGTCTCGGCGAGATCGGGCCGCACATACAGCCAACCCGCGCCCGGGCCGCCGCAGAGCCACTTGACGCTGCCGCCCACCGCGAAATCGACGCGGAGCGCGGCGAGGTCGAACGGCACGACGCCCGCCGACTGATAACAGTCGAGGACGACGTGCGCGCCGACTGCGTGTGCGCGCCTGACAATCGGCGCGACGTCTTGGATCTCGGAGTTCTTGAACAGCACATGGCTGATCGGCACGAGCAGCGTGCGCTCGTCGATCGCGTCGACGATCGCCGCGTCGTCTTCGACCGCAACGACCTCGAGCTCAGGCTGCGCCTGATAGAGGTAGCGGACCGACGGGAAGTTCCCCTCCTCGTACACGACGCGGTTGCGCGCGCCCGGGTTCCTGAAGCACGAAAGCACGATCATCTCAGCGACCGTGACGTTCTGGTGCATGACGACGCTGCCGGCCGGCGCGCCGACGATACGCCCGACCTGGTCGCCGACGGTGAGCGGCATGTTCCACCAGCCCTCGCCCCAGGAGCGGATGCCGCGCTCGCGCCACATGCGCGCGTACTCGAGCAGCCTGTCCTCCGCGGCCGCCGGCATCGCCGCTAGCGAGTGGTTGATGAGGTACGTGCAGTCGGCGAGGATCGGGAACCGGTCGCGATATGCGAGCAGTTGGTCCACGTTTGAGAGACTAATTGTTGACCGGTGCCAGGCCCCAGTCTTTGACCCCTCGTTCCCGGTTGGCAAAAGTCGGGGGCCTGGCACCGGCCATAATCCGAATGTGAGCAACGTGTGGGACGACGTTCCGGATTGGGGCGGCGTCGGTGCCCTGCGACTCGACCGCAGCACGCGGCTCGGCGCATCCGTCTGGGAGCTTCAGCCGGGCGGAGAGAACTGGAACCACTTCCACCACGCGAGCGAAGAGCTGCTCATCGTCCTCCGGGGCCGGCCGACGGTGCGCACGCCCGGGGGCGAGCGACAGCTCAACGAGGGGGACGTGCTCACGTTTCCGCGCGGTCCCGCCGGCGCGAAGGCGATCACGAACGCGTCCGACGAGGTCGTGCGCGTCCTGATCGTGTCGACGAACGCGGATCCCGACGTTGCAGAGTACCCCGACTCCGAGAAGGTCGGGATCTGGGTGAACGAGCGCGGCCGCTTCTTCCGCACGGCCGGCGCCGTCGAGCACGCCGGGCCCGAGGATTAGAGAGGCCGCGGCCCAGGCCCGACGTAGCGCGCGCTCGGGCGGATGAGCACGCCGAGGCGCTTCTGCTCGAGCACGTGCGCGGACCAGCCGGCCGTGCGCGAGCACGCGAACATCGCCGGCGCAAGGCCAGGAGGCACGTCGGCGACGTCGAGCACGATCGCGGACCAGAACTCGACGTTCGTCCACGAGTGATCCGGATGCTTCTTCGCGATCGCCTCGTGCGCGACCTGCTCCAGCTCCTCCGCGATCGCGACGCGCGGTGACCCGAGCTCTTTCGCCGTCCGCTTCAGCAGTCGCGAGCGCGGATCCTCCGCGCGATAGACACGATGCCCGAACCCCATTATTCGTTCGCCGCGGCCAAGCGCCTCCGCCACCCACTTCTCTGCGTCACCGGACTCCGCGACGGCGTCGAGCATCGGCAGCACGCGTGCAGGCGCGCCGCCGTGCAATGGGCCGGAGAGTGCGCCGACGGCAGACGCGAGCGCGGCGCCGCAGTCGGCGCCCGTCGACGCGACGATCCGCGCGGTGAACGTCGACGCGTTGAGCCCGTGCTCGGCGGTGCAGATCCAGTACGTGTCGATCGCCTTCGCGTGCCGGTCGTCGACCTCGCCACGCCAGGCGAGCAGGAAGCGCTCGGCCGCGGTGGCGCCCTTCAGCACCATTTCTTCGCGAATCGGATCCTTGCCACTGCCGCGCGCGGACTGCGCGACGATCGACAGCGCAGCAGCGGAAAGCCGCCGCAGGTCCTCCTTCGCCTGCGTTTCGTCGATGTCGATGAGCTGGCCGAGCTGCCAGCGGCCGCTGAGCGCAGCGAGCGTCGACTGCAGATCGGACATGTAGCCGCCCGTGTGCACGTCGAGCTCGACGTATGCCGGCGGCAGGCCCGGTTCGAGCGCCTCGTCGACAAGCAGCCCCCACACCTGCTCGAAGTGCACGTGGCCGACGAGATCTTCGATGTCGACGCCGCGATAGCGGAGCGAACCGCCCTCGCGGTCCGGCTCGGCGATCTCCGTCTCGAACGCCACAACGCCCTCGAGCCCGGGCTTGAAGTCAGACATCTGCGCTCTCCTTGGTTCTTGCGACGAAGGCCTGCCCCGGACCGCGGTCGGGCGGCGTGACCCGGCCGGGGCCGCGCTCGCCATGCCGCTTCATTCAACAACGCGCGGGCTACTTCCGGGTAGGACCGGTTTCCGTGATGCGCGCCACCCGGGCTGCTACCTGCCCCGGCAGCACACCTGTGTGAGGATCGATACCCGTGGACACCGATGAGCACCCGCGCCGCGCTGAGATGTCCGCGGGCCTTGACGAAACCATGCTGGCGGCCGACCCGGTGGACCAGTTTTCGGCCTGGCTCGCCGACGCGGCGGCGGCCGGCCTCCCCGAGCCCAACGCCATGGTCCTGTGCACCGTGTCGGCGGCCGGGTGGCCACGGGCGCGGTCGGTGCTCCTCAAGGGCCATGGCCCGGCGGGCTTCGTGTTCTACACCAACCGCACCTCAGCCAAGGCCGAGGACCTGGCCGCCAACGAGCGGGCCTGCGTGCTCTTCCCCTGGTACGCGCTGCGGCGCCAGGTGATCGTCCAGGGCCCGGTGACGCCGCTGTCGCAGCAGGAGAGCGAGCCGTACTTCCGCTCCCGGCCCCGTGGTTCGCAGCTCGGGGCGTGGGCGAGCAGGCAGTCGTCTGTGGTCGTTTCCCGCGCCGTGCTCGACCAGGCCTACGCGCGGCTTGACGAGCGCTGGCCGGAGGGCACGACCGTGCCCATGCCCGACTTCTGGGGCGGATACCGCCTGGCGCACGAGGTTGTCGAGTTCTGGCAGGGCCGGGCCAACCGGCTGCACGACAGGCTCCGCTATCACCGGGACGGAGCGCGCTGGGCCGTCGAGCGCCTGGCACCCTGAGCAGGCATCCCCGTTATGCGCCGAGGCGCATACGATCGGCGGGGAAGGGAGTACCGGTGACCGCGCACGGACTGATCGACACCACGGAGATGTACTTGCGCACCATCTTCGAGTTGGAGGAGGAGGGCATCCCCCCGCTCCGCGCGCGGATCGCCGAGCGGCTCTCCCAGAGCGGCCCGACGGTGAGCCAGACGGTCGCCAGGATGGAGCGGGACCAGTTGCTGCGGGTGGAGGACGACCGCCGGCTGGTACTGACCGAACTCGGGCGGGCGCTCGCCATGCGGGTCATGCGGAAGCACCGTCTCGCGGAGTGCCTGCTCATCAGCGTGATCGGCTTGCCATGGGAGGAAGTCCATTCTGAAGCGTGCCGATGGGAGCACGTGATATCCGAGCAGGTGGAGAAGAAGCTGGTTGAACTGCTCGACTATCCCGTCCATTGCCCCCATGGCAACGTCATCCCGGGACTCGCTGAACTTGGGGTGCCTGCCGCGGCCGCCGACCGGGCCGAGATGGCCAGCCGCGAGCCGAGCCAGCCAATGGTCAGCATCGCGTCCGCACGCCCCGCACCTGTGGTGATCCGGCGCATCAGCGAGCAAGTCCAAAGTGATATCGGACTGATGCTTAAACTCAAGCAGACCGGGATACAACCGGGACGCGAGGTTACGCTTTCGGTGGCCGACGACGGTGTGCGGGTGACAAGTGAGGACGGCGGTGGCGGCATCACGGCGGAATTGCCCCGCCAGGTTGCGGCGCACGTTTTTGTCTCCGCGAGCTGAGTTCTGCTGCCCGGTCCCTGGTCGCGGTTACGTCCGGTATGTCCGGGGTCCGCTAAGCTCCCTAGCCGTGTGGGAGCCGGGGCCGTGACCAGCTGGGACGAGATCGCGCTCGGCGCCTACCTGCCCGCCGATACCGTCCTCGGGCAGCTCGAGGCGGCGGTCGTGGTGACCGACCGGCTCAGCAACCTGCTGTACGCGAACGCCTTCGCGGCCAAGCTGTTTGACTTCCCCGATGCGCCCGAGCGCCTGGTCGGCCGGTCTCTGCTGTCGCTCGGGTTCGAGGAGCAGGACCTGGGCAAGGCGGCCGAGCTAGCCAAGCAGGTGCTCCGCGGGCGGGCCTGGGAGGGAACCTTCGCGTCCGTCCGCTCCGGCGGGTCGCGCATCTACGTCCGGGCACAGGCGGTGCCGCTTCGCCATCCGTCCGGGGCGGTCGACGGGATAGTGATCATCGCCCGGCCGGCGACCAGGCACAGCAACCTGCGGGAGCGGGACCAGATCGGGCTGCTGGAGCGGATCGGGGAGCGGCTGGGCCGGTCGCTTCAGCTGGACCTCACCTTGCAGCACGTGGCGGAGTCCCTGGTGCCCCAGTTCGCCGACCACTGTTTCATCGACCTGTTCCAGGGCGACAAGCTGATCCGCAGGGCCCAGATCAACGCGGGCGGCTGGCGGCCGGCGCCGCACAGCTGGGCCCTGGTGGGCGAGCAGATCGACTACCCGGAAGGGCACTTCTGCCAGCAGGCCATGGCCCGCCGGGACGCGGTCCTGGTGGACCGCCTGGTGTATCAGGAGTTCCCTGCGCCGCACGCGCGCAGCATGCAAGCCAGCGAGGACGCGGGACTGACCTCGATCGTGGCGGCGCCCCTGGTCGCCCGCGGCGAGTTGCTCGGCGTCATCTCCCTCGCGCTGTCGCGGCTCACCGAGCGGGAAGAGCGCTACTACGACGACGAGGACAGGGACTTTCTCGGCGCGATCGCCAGCCGGATAGCGGTCGCCATCGACAACGCCATGCTGTTCGAGGAGGAGCGCCGCACCGCGCTGGCGTTCCAGACCAGCCTGCTGCCCCAGGTCAAGCCGACCTTCGACGGGCTGGACGTGGCCTGGCGTTACGTTCCGGCGAAGCCGCTGGA
>DASSXM010000063.1:0-30947 GCA_035703805.1 Gaiellaceae bacterium
CGTGCCGGCGCGGATGAACGGCGAGAGCAGCACCGCCCCGACGCGGCCGCCGCCGAGGCCGGTGATGCCGGGCAGGGGCGTGTTCGGCCCGGGCGTCTCGTTGCAGCAGGCGGACGAGTCGCCCTGCGGCCCGTCGGACTCGTCGAAGAGGACGGCGAGGAGGCCGTTCTTCTTGTACGCCGGCGACGAGGTGATGCGGGGCACCCACGTCGAGAGGAACGTGTCGATGTCGGCGAGCGCACTCGCTCCCGAGGCCTGGTTCTTGCAGGGCCAGTCGTGGCCGTCGTTGCAGAGGTTCGGGACGATGAACGACAGCGCGGGCGTCGTGTCCGTTCGCTTCAGGTCATTGGCGAGACCGGCGAACGATACGACGTGCGCCGCGCAGTACGCGGTGACGTCGATGATCGAATGGAAGTAGACGAAGGGGTTGTGGCGCGTCGCGTACCCGTCGCCGGCCACCGCGGTCTGGGTTCCGTCCGGGCTGTTCAAAGCCGGATGCCCGCAGGTCGCCGACTCGCGCGACGGGATGTTCCCCATGTCCTCCAGGTAGCCCTTCCAGTTCAGCCCGTTCTCGCTCAACTGGTTGCCGATCGTCTGCACAGGGACGGGGTAGACGCAGCCTGCGCCGACCGCCTGCTGGTCGAGCGCCGTCGGATTCGTGCCGACGAAGTTCGAGTAGAAGAGGCAATCGCCCTGCGTGTCGGGATTCGGGCCCTGGCCGCTGATCATCGCGATGTAGTTGTCGTTGCTCACGTGGCCGATCCCGTAGTAGTTCGTGAGCAACACGCCTTTCGAGGGGAGCGTCTTCGCGAGGTACGGGTCGGCGGCCGGATTGCCGAACGTGGCGGCGTAGCCCTCGTTCTCGAGGACGATTACGAACACGTGGCCGATCGGAGGCGGCGCAGCTGCGCTAGATCCGGCGGCGAGAAGCGCCGCGCCCACGGCAACAGCTGCAACCAACGAGCGCGCACTCACGCCGTCGTGGGTTCCCCGGCGCCGATGTCTCACACACGAATGCGGGGAACGGCTGGTGAATCTTTGCGATCGAATTGGTGAACGTCAGACGGTGAGGACGACGTTCCCTGTTTTCTGCCCCGTCTCGACGTAGCGCGTCGCTTCGACGACGTCCTCGAGCGGATAAGTGCGGTCGACGACGGCGCGGTACTCGCCGGCCTCGATCAGCTCCTTGAGGAAGAGCGTGTCCGCCTTCTTGAAACGGGGCGGGATGTCGGCGACCACCTTCTTGTCTCCAAAGCGCTTGCCCCACAGGAGCCAAAAGGCGTTGATGAATCCGTCGGTCGGGACATACAAGCCGCCGGGCGCCAGCGAGTCTCTGCACCGTCTGAACGAATGTTTTCCGACGGCGTCGAAGATGATCTCGTACGTCTCGCCGTTCTTCGTGAAGTCTTCCCGCAGGTAGTCGACGACCTCCTCGGCGCCGAGCGAGCGCACGAGCTCTACGTTCTTCGTGTTGCACACCGCGGTGATGTGCGCCGCGAAATGTCTCGCGAGCTGCACGGCAGCGGTTCCGATCGAGCCGGACGCGCCGTAGACGAGGACTTTTTGCCCGGCGTGAAGGTTCGCTTTTCGCCACCCGCCGAGCGCGAGGAAGCCGCCGTCGCAGATCGCCGCCGCCTCCTCGAAGGGCATGCCGTCCGGAATGTGCGCGATCGGTGCGCTCGCCTTGACGCAGAAGTACTCCGCGTGCGAGCCGGTGAGGATGCCGAGATACGGGATCGCGCCGAAGACCCGGTCGCCGACTGCGAAGTCGGTGACCTCCGAGCCGATCGCCTCGACCTCGCCGGCGAACTCGTGGCCGAGCATTCTCCGCTTCGGCTTGCGAACGCCGGTGAAGAGGCGTCCGATGAGCGGGCTCCCTTCACGAGCATGCACGTCGGCGCGCGTGACCGTCGTCGCGTGAATCCGGATGAGAACCTCATCGTCCTTGGGCGACGGCTTCTCGACCTCCTCGAGCCGCAGCACCTCGGGCGGCCCATACGTGTCGTAGACGATCGCTCTCATGCGATCACCAGGACGACGTTGCCGGTCTTCTGTCCCGTCTCGACGTACTCGGTCGCCTCGACAATGTCCTCGAGCGGGTACGTCCGGTCGATGACCGCGCGGTACTCGCCGGCTTCGATGAGCTCCTTCAGGAACACGACGTCCTCCTTCCGGTAGCGGGCGATGCCCAGTCGCATGCGCTTCGTCACAAGCGCGAGGAACGGCGCGTGCCACATGAAGCCGAGATCGGTCTCCACGAAGACGCCGTCAGGCTTCAACGAGCGGCGCGAGCGCCGGAACGAGTGCTTGCCGACGGCGTCGAAGACGACGTCGTACGTCTTGCCGTTCTTGGTGAAGTCGTCCTGCGTGTAGTCGATGACCTCGTCTGCTCCGAGCGAGCGGACGAGCTCGACGTTCTTCGTGTTGCACACCGCTGTTGCAAACGCACCGAAGTGCTTGCTGAGCTGCACGGCCGCGCTGCCGATCGAGCCGGAGGCGCCGTAGACGAGGATGGTCCGCCCTTCGCCGAGGTCCTCGCCGCGGAGGCAGGACAGCGCCGAGCATGCTCCGTCGCAGACGGCAGCCGCTTCCTCGAGTGTCAGGTCCGCCGGCTTGTGCGCGACGGCCGCGCTCTCCTTCACGCAGACGAACTCGGCGTGTGCTCCTGCGCCCTTGACGCCGAAGACCTCGTCGCCGACTGCGAACTCGGCGACGGAAGCGCCGACCGCGACCACCTCTCCTGCGAACTCCATGCCGAGGATCGTTTGCCTCGGGCGGATGGGACCGGTGAACACGCGCACGAAGAAGGGGTGCGCCGCGAGCAGCCCGCAGTCCGTCCGCGTGACGCTCGACGCGCGGACGCGAACGAGCAGTTCGTCGTCGTTCGGCACGGGCTGCGCGATGTCTTCGAGGCGCTGGACATTCGGCGGGCCGTACCGGTCGGAGACGACGGCTTTCATTGGTTTGGGTTCCTGATCGGGCCGCCGTGCTTCCACATGCGTCCCGCGCGGTAGAGCTCGGCGGGCTTGCCGCCCGATGCTCCCGGCTGTGCGCGGCGTCCGGTGGGGATGACCCAGCCGTCCTCCCCGAGCACGCTGCGGCGGAAGTTGGCGCCGTCGAGCTGCACGCCCCAGATCGCCTCGTAGACAGAACGGAGCTCGGCAAGGGTGAACGTCGGCCCGAGGAACGCGGTTGCGATCCCTCTGAGCTCGAGGTCGACGCGAACGGTCTCGACCGCGTCGCGCACGATCTGCAAGTGGTCGAACGCAAGCTCGATCTTCCCGCTGAGGATGTCGGCAGCGGGGAGGAGGGCGGCCGCCGCCGCGTCGGCGCCCTCGACGACGTTCCCCACGTCGCGCAGCACGGCGAGATAGCCAACCGTGACGACGTTCATGCGCGGGTCGCGGCCGGGATCGCCGTACGCGCCGAATTGCGTCAGGAGCCCTGCGTCGCCGACTCCGGTCTCTTCGGCGAGCTCGCGCTTGGCGGCCTCCTCGAGCGTCTCGTTCGGGCGCTTGAAGCCGCCTGGGATCGCCCACATGCCCTCGAACGGCGGCTCGCCGCGGCAGACGAGCAGAACGTGGAGCAGCCCTTCGGACATCGTGAGGATCACGACGTCCACCGTCACGGCGAAGGCCGGGAACTGCGAGGGGTCGTAGTCGGGAGGGACTCCAGGATTGCGCGTTTTTGTCGTCATGACCATTACCATACAGACGAGTTATGGTCATGTCAACCTAAACCCTCTGTGGCATCATTCGGGAGATGGCGAAGACCTTCGACCTCGAGGATCTGCGCTTCAACGGGAGCGCGACCGCCTTCCTCTTCGAAGGACAGAAGCGGGCCGGGGTCGACATCTCCATGTTCATCGTCCGGACGCCGCCGGGCGGCTTCGTCGAGCTCCACACGCACCCGTATTCGGAGACGTTCCTCCTGCTCGAAGGGAAAGGGCGCTGGACCGCGGGCGATGAGGTCGTCGAGCCGCTCCCGAACTCGATGCTGGTCGTTCCATCCGAGACACCGCACGGATTCCGCAACATCGGCGACGTCCCGCTGCTCGTCGTGTCGGTTCATGAGTCGGGCGTCCTCGACCAGACGTTTCTCGGTATCGAGCCGGCCTGACGATCAGGCATGCCGGTCACGGCTGACGAGGTTCGCGAAGTCGCCGCCTCGCTGCCTAAGAGCTATGAGGCAGTTGTTCGTGGGTCGCTGACGTTTCGTGTCGGCCAGATCGTCTACGCCGCGATCGTCCCCGGCGAGTCGCTGTTGGGGGTGGGGTTTCCAAAGGAGCTGCGCGAGGCAGCCATCGACGCGGAGCCGGAGAAGTTCTCGCTGCCGCGAGAGTCCGACCTTCGCTTCAACTGGATCCACGCGAACCTCGAAGCGATCGACTACGCAGAGATGCGCGATCTCGTCGAAAACGCGTGGGCGGGCTGCGTTCCGAAGTACGTCGCGCGCGAGTACGCGGAGTCGCGCGGTTATCTCTAGGCGAGGCTGAAACGGTAGACGCGCGCGTTGTGGGGCGCGAACGGGCTCGGGTCGGTGAACTCGCCGCCGGCGACGTCGACTGACCGAGTTGGGTTTCCTTCAGGGTGGGCGAGCACCGTTCCTTGGGTGATGTGGGTGGGGAGCCCGGAGAACCGGACGGGTCCGGTCGTCGTCGGGCTCTTCCTGATCGCGATCAGGAAGAGGACGTCGCCTTGGCTGCGGGGGCTTATCGCAATGTCGGCGGCGTCTGCCTTGATCGCCAACGAGGCGACCGGTGCGAGGAGAGCGCGAGCATGGTCGGGGTCGGTGAGCTCGGTCAGCAGGGGGCGCTGCACGTTTCTCCAGTAGGTCCAGTTCCAGCCGCGCGCTCTGTCGGCTGCGTTCATCACCTGCTTGAACTGCCCACCGAAGAAGAACAGGCCGCGCGCACCGGCCACGGTGGCGTCATAGGCCATGAACCGCGCCTGTTGTAGCGTTGGGAAGCGGATCGGGTGTGGGGGGAAGACCCCGCTCCATGCGATCTGCAGCGTCGTCCAGATCGCTTTCCCTTGCGTGGCTCTGGCGACCATCGACGTCATGTCACCAACGACGCTGATGTCGGTGTTGACCGGCGGTCCACCGGCGTGGGCGCCGGGCGGGATCGGGTAGATGTCGACGCCGTGGATGTCGCAGGCGGCGGCGTAGGGGCGAATTGCAGCGACGGTGAGTGGCTCGCTCGGGCTGTGCCGCGTCGGGCCTGGGCTCCTCGGCGCTTCGATGATCACGACCGGGTGGTGCGGATCGAGCGCTTTCAGATGCTCGTAGACTGCAACGCAGCCGGCCGCGGGAACGTGGGCAAGCGCCGGCTCGTCGACTCCTTTCCAAGCACCGAGCCCCGGGTGACCCTTGAATGTGTTCACCACCCGGTCGAGGAACGACTTGTTGCTCAGGTCGTTGTCAACTCCTGCGAGCGCGAGCCAGAGCTGGAGTCCGTGCGCGGGCGCTGCGTCGAGCTCCTGTGCGACAGCGATCAACTGTTCGTCGAGAGCGGCCGATGTCCAGACCGTGTAGTTGCGGATGAAGCCGACACCGGCGGCAGCGATCTCGGCCCACGCATCCAGACCGCTGTCCGGCGCCGTCGTTCCGAGCGGCGGCGGATCGGAGAGGCCGATCGGAAACACCGGTTTCCCCCCGACCAGGAAGTTCCCGGTCGCAGCGTCGATCGAGCTTGTCGTCATCGCTCTATAAAGCTGCCCAAATTGCTGCCCTTTGGGGTGCCAAAATTAGCGTCCTACCTGCAAATCGTCGATTTCTCGCAGTGCGCACCGAGTTTTGGCACCGCACAGGCGAAACTTGGAGTAGCGAGCGCTCAGAGCGAACGCGCCGCCGGCCACTGCGGCGGCGTGGTTCGGATTTATGGAGGGCTGGGACCAGCGTTCCGTACACGTGTCGAACCGCGGGCACGCGAAAGGTTGGTTTGATCGCGGCCCGCGAGTCGACCGTGATGTCGTCGATCAGGGTTTGCAGGATCGTCTTGCGGGGCGGAGCGGCTCGAGCCGCTCCGCCCACCTCACCGGTCCGAACGCGCGGGCAGCAGACGCCGGACGAGCGCGCCGAGCATTTCGGTCACCACGAGGTCGCGGGCGACCCGAGCCATGCCAGCCATGGAGAAGGCGATGTACGCGGCGACGCACGCGGTCACGAGCCGCTTCGGCTCGCGCCTGCTGCGGGAGCGTCCCCTCAGGCACCGGGCCGCGGCGAGGGGTGAACTCGTTTCAGTGGCGGAGGCCTGGATCAGCCCTCTGACAAGCCTGGTTGCTGGAGGCTTGAGGTGAATCTCCCGCAACAACGGCGCGGGTGCCCGCCCGCGCTGAGCGCGGCGACGATCGCCGGCAGAGGCCACCCCGTACCTGAATCGCCAGCTTTCTCGTTGTCACGAGCAGGAAGGGCACGTCGGGAGTTTCCACGCGGGGGAAAGGTTGTTGTTTCACAGGGCGGAGAGGTTGGATTGCGCGCCCAGGCGCGCGACTCCGTGGACGGCCGGCTGTACACGGACCACCGGGCCGGAGTCGGCGTCCGCCGCCCGCGCGCGCACCCTTGCGCGCGTCGAGTTCCTCCTCCGTCGAGTTCCTCCTCCAGCGGCGCGGCCACGAGTTTCCGGGGCGAACCGACGAGTGGCGCCGGTACCTCGCCTACCTGGGCAATTACGTCGACGTCGAGGGGCGACTGCCGCAGGCGTTCGACCGCCTCGTCGCCGAGACCTTCGGCCCGCTCCTCGTGTCGTGGCCGTACCGGATCGGGATCCGGAGTGCGCCCCGGAAAGCTGCGGCCCGCGAGTCCTGGTGCTCATTCCGGCGCACAACGAGGAGGAGCAGCTGGCCGAGACGATCGACTCCGTGCGAGCGCAGACGCGCGGCGCGGACCGGGTCGTCGTGATCGCCGACAACTGCACCGACCTCACTCCGGAGATCGCCCGCTCGAAGGGCATCGCTGCGTTCGAGACGGTTGGGAACAGCGCCCGGAAGGCGGGGGCGCTGAACCAGGCGTACGCACGGTTCGCCTCGGGCTTCGAGTACGTCCTCGAGATGGACGCCGACACGACGCTCCATCCTCGGTTCATGGAAGAGGCGCTCGCCGAGATCGAGGCGGACGCACGTCTCGCCGGGGTGTGCTGTCGGTTCTTCGCCAAGCCGGCGCGCGGCCTCCTGCGGCGGTTACAGGCTCTGGAGTACGTCCGTTACGAGCACCTCTGCAATCGGCGGCGGGGGCGGGTCAGCGTCCTCTCCGGCACAGCCACGCTGCTGCGGACGAGTGCGCTCCCGGAGAAGCCGTGGCGCGAGGACAGTCTCGTCGAGGACTACGCGTTGACGCTCTACATCCGTCGCAATGGATTCGAGGTGCAGGCTGGCAGGCGCGCTTTCGCGTACACGGAAACCATGCCGACGATCCGCCAGCTGTGGCGGCAGCGGCTGCGCTGGGAACGCGGGACGCTGGACGAGCTGCGCCGCGAAGGCTGGACGCCGTACACGCGCCGCGACGTCTTCGCACGGCTGACGACGTTCGCCGGCATCGCGCTCCGCTGTCTCTATCTGTCCGCGATCGGCGCCGCCGTCTGGCTCGGCGTGCACGTGTCCTTCCATCCGATCTGGCTCGCCCCAATTGCCTTCATCACCGCGGAGCGCGTCGTGACCGCGTGGTCGCTCGGGTGGAGGGAGCGGCTACTCGCGGCCTTGGTCGTCCCCGAGGAGCTGTACGACGTCCTCCGCGGGGCCTGGATCGTGCGCTCGACCTGGCTCTCCCTGCGGGCAGTCACCGGGACCTGGTAGCGAAGGCGGGTTGCCATGTACGGACAGGCACACATCTTGAGCGGCGTCTTGGGAGCGATCGCGGCCGGCGTCGTGGGAGGGGCCAGGGGCGGCGTTCTCGGAGCGACCGCGCCCGAGGGCACGCTGCCCTTCACTGGAGTCTCGCTGTTCTGGTGGGTCCTGCTCGCTGCGACACTCATACTGGTAGGGGCGTCGCTCCTGCGCGCAAGCTACGCCCTCCGTCGCCTCCGCCGGAGCGACCTGCCTGAGTGCGTCCCGGCCGAGAACCGCGAAGAGCGCCAGTCGATCAGTAGGTGATCAGCAAGAACAGGTCGTAGTCGGTCAGTCGCTGGCGGCCGCTTAGGAAGAGCGCTCGATCACGAAGTTCCCGGCCGACGACCGAGCCGCCGGAGTTGCTCGACGAGGCCCCCCGATCGCCGCGACCGTGTCGGCGGTCGCGAGCTGTGGGTGCCAAAAACTCCGGTTAGGTCAGGTTCCTCATCGCTGTCGGTAGACCGGAGTCGAAGGTCGAGTTCGACGTCGGTGTGTGGCGGGGTTTAGAGGCCGAGGATCAGTGCGAGTGATTCGTCTACGGCGCGCAGTTCGTTGGGGTCGAGTCGGCCGGCGGAGCGGCCCAGTCGCTGCGGGTCGACGACGACGGTCTGCTCGACGAGAACGCGGGTTTCTCTGCCGTCCAGGATGATCGTGGGACGGAAGCTGGCCGGATGTGCGCGTGTTGACGTTGGCGAGACGAGCACGGTGCTGAGTCCGAGGAACTCGTCAGCTTGGACGACGACGGCGTAGCGGGCGCCCTGTTGCTCGTGCCCGCGGGCGGCGCGCGGGGCCGGCAGCCGGAACACCTCGCCGCGAACCAACGCGTTAGCGGGGCTGCGCGGGTGCGAGTTCGGCCATCTGCTCCATCACGAGCCGCATCTCAGCGCGATCGTCCTCGTCGGCGGCGAGTTGGCGGACCTCGTCGCGAAGCGCCGAGCGGATCCGTCGTCGTGCCGCTGCCTCGCGGAGCGCCGTCCGCACGGCCTCGCTGTCGGACAGCCCTTCGGCGCGAACGACATCGAGCGCTGCCGCGGTCGCGTCGTCAAGCCGGACGTGTAGCGAGCGAGCCACAGCCGCAACGTAGCACAAATCATGCTACAAGAGCCAGTATTGGGTGTGATCAGTGCCTTTCGCGGGCCGCGGGTAGGCTCGCCGGTCGTGGCGGGTCGTTCCCAGGGTGTTGCACTTTCGTTCGTGTACCGGTCGCTGCGCCGTCTGCTCGAGCTGGTGGTGCTTCGGCGTCGCTCGGAGCGCGAGAAGGAGATCGAGATCCTGCTGCTCCGCCACCAACTGCGGGTGCTCCAGCGTCAGGTCGCTCGTCCTCAGCTCACGCAGGCTGATCGGGCGCTGTTGGCGGCCTTCAGCCGCGTGCTTTCACGGCGGGTGTGGCGGAGGTCGGCGTTCGTAACGCCTGCGACACTGCTGCGCTGGCACCGTGAACTTGTCGCCCGTCGGTGGACGTATCCGCATCGCCGTCCCGGTCGGCCCGCGACCGCGGCAGAGGTCCGTGAGCTTGTGGTGCGGCTTGCACGCGAGAACCCGGGCTGGGGCTACCGACGGATTCACGGCGAGCTGGTCGGGCTTGGCGTCAAGCTCGCGGCGAGCACCATCTGGATGATTCTCAAAGAGGCGGGGGTCGAGCCGGCACCGAAACGCCTCGAGGTGAGCTGGGCGGAGTTCTTGCGCCAGCAGGCGGCGAGCATCCTCGAGTGCGACTTCCTCACCGTCGACACACTCTTTCTGAGGCGGTTCTACGTCCTGTTCTTCATCGAACTTGCGACTCGTCGCGTCCGTCTCGCCGGGATCACGACCAAACCGGACGGGCGATGGGTGGCCCAGCAGGCGAGGACCCTGTTGATGCAGCTCGACGACGAGGATGTTCGACCGCAGTTTCTTGTCCGTGACCGCGACATCAAGTTCACGCGTGAGTTCGACGAAGTCTTCCGCTCCGAGGGCATCCGCGTGATCAAAGCGCCGGTACGGGCGCCGAAGACGCGGGCGCACGCCGAGCGCTGGGTCGGCAGCGCCCGCCGCGAATGCCTCGACCAGTTGCTGATCCTCGGCCGCCGCCACCTCCTCCAGGCCCTCGCGAAGTACGTTCGGCACTACAACGAGCATCGGCCCCATCGCGCACTCGCGCAACGGTCCCCGCTCCGCAGGCTGCAGCCGATCGATGAACCACCAGTTCCCGACTTGATCGACCTTGATCGCGTCCGCCGCCGCGACATACTCGGCGGGCTGATCCACGAATACCGACTCGCCGCGTAGCGACACCCTGGCCCGCTAGGGAATGCGCTCGGGTTCGCCCCACCAGTTAAACGCGCGCGCGAATACCAGATCGCGCCACGCCGAGAAAATGGAACTATTAACCCGCGTGGCGACAAGGCGTCCCACGCAGCCATTCTCAGCGTGCAGACTAGGCGAGAACTCAGGAACGGAGTTTTCGGCACCCACAGGCTCGACGACGGCCACATCGTCGCCGTCCGGCCCAAACACGCTTTCGCGCCATTCTTCCAGGAGCGGGCGAAGACGAGGTGTAAAGAGCGGGAGCGACGGGACTCGAACCCGCGACCTCCGGCGTGACAGGCCGGCGTTCTAACCAACTGAACTACGCCCCCGAGGCGCGGCAAGTGTAGCCGGATCGACTGCGAGACTGGCCTTCGTGTCACTGAACGCGATCGACTGGATCGCCCTTGTCGTGATCGCCGTCTCGGCGCTCGGCGGGATGCGGCGAGGGCTCATCCTCAGCGCGTTCTCGCTCGCCGGGCTCGCCGGTGGCGCGTATGTGGGCTCGCGCATCGCGCCGCATCTGTTGAGCGGCGGCGCGCACTCTCCCTGGACACCGTTCGCCGGCCTGATCGGCGCGGTGGCGGGCGCGATGTTGCTCTCGTTCGCGGCCGGCGCCGCTGGCTCGTTCATCCGCGGCGGCCTCCGGCTGACGCCGTTCCGCGTGTTCGACTCGCTCGGCGGCCTCGCGCTCGGCGCGGCAACCGGTCTCGCGCTCGTCTGGGTGCTCGGCGCTGCCGCGCTCCTGATGCCGGGCCAGACGTCGCTGCGCGGCGACGTCCAGCGCTCCGCAATCGTCCGCCGGCTCGACGAAGCGGTGCCGCCGCGACGCCTCTTGCATCTGCTCGCGCGCATCGACCCGTTCCCGTCGATCGCAGGCCCCGCGGTGCCGAGCGAGCCGGTGAGCCCGGAGATCTCCGGGAACGCGAACGTGCGTCGCGCCGCCGCGGCGGTCGTGCGTGTGCTCGGCACCGCCTGCGGCATCGGCGTCGAGGGATCGGGCTGGTTCGCGACGCACGAGCTCGTCGTCACTGCGGCGCACGTCGTCGCCGGCGAGAGCGACACGGTGATTGCGATCCCGAACGTCTACGGCTTCCATCGCGTCGACGTCGTCGCGTACGACCCGCGCAACGACGTCGCCGTTCTCCGCGTGAACGAGATCTCTGCACCGGTCGCACTCCATGCGGTCAATCCGCAGTCCGGCACGTCCGTCGCGATCGTCGGCTATCCGAAGAACGGTCCGCTCACGTCCACTCCCGGACGCGTCGGTATGACGACCGCGGCGCTCACGCAGGACGCGTACGGCAACGGACCTGTCGAGCGCATCATCACAGCGGTTGCGGGCGCGATCGAGCACGGCGACTCCGGCGCGCCGGCGATCGACGCGAACGGAAACGTTCAGGCGACGATCTTCGCCGCGAAGATCGGCTCGAACGGCGGCTACGGCGTGCCGGGTGCGCCCGTGCTGCGCGCACTCGACTCGGCTTCGCGTCCGGTCTCGACCGGCGCGTGCGCGGCGGGCTGAGGATCCGGTAACACCGCGAGCGCGGCGAGCGGCGCCTTGAACGGCGCGATCACCTCGACGCCGGCGATGCCACGGCTCTGTGCGGCGGCGACGAGCTCGCGCGCAACCTCGAGGCCGACCGCCATCCCGTCGGCGCCCGCTGCACTGAAGCGCTCGCGCACGTGCTCGGCCACCTTCATTCCCGGCAGCTCGTTGTGCAGCCGCAGCGCGAGCGGATAGCTCGTGACATAGAAGACGCCGAGGAGGACCGGGATGGGCCAGCCGCCGAGAAGCTGCTCGAAGCGGTCGAAGTCCTCGAGGTCGAACTGCGACTGCGTGATCGCGAATTGCGCGCCCGCCTCGAGCTTCCGCTCGAAGCGGCGCAGCTCCTCGTCGACGTCGTCTGCAGTCGGGTTCACGGCGACGCCGTAGAAGAACGACGTCGGCGCATCGAGCGTCTTGCCCGCGTACGACTCGCCCGAGTTGAGCTTCTGCATGATTTGACATAGACCGATCGCGTCGACCTCGTACACGCCCTGCGACCCGGGGTAGTCGCCGACATCGGGTGTGTCGCCCGTGATGGCGAGGACGTTGCGCAACCCGGCGGCGTGCGCGCCGAGCAGGATCGACTCGAGGCCCATCACCGTCGAGTCGCGCGGCGTGAGGTGCGGGATCGTCTCGATGTTCGTTTCGCGCTCGATCGCTGCCGAGGCCATCATCGAGTTCATCCGTGCACGAGCGGTGTAGTTGTCGGTGACGTCGAGGAACTCGACCTTGCCGGACGCCTCGAGCTCACGGCAGAGCTCGATGAGGCCCGCGTCGCTCCCGCCCTTTGGCGGGTTGAGCTCGATCGTCGCCGCGAATCGTCCTTCGCGCAGCGCGGCCGCGAAGCGCGTGTCGTCGGGGAATGCGCGGCCCGGCTCGCGCGGCGCGCGCGCGCGGGTGAAGATCGGCTGCGACGATGCGGGTCGCTGCGCTTGCAATGCATCGCGGATCGCGCCGATCTGCACGGGCGTCGTTCCGCAGCAGCCGCCGATGATGCGGGCACCGAGCTCGCGCGCCTGCGCGGCGAAGTCGGCGAAGTATTCGTTGTCGGCATGGGGATAGACGATGCGATTCCCCCAGCGACCGGCAAGGCCGACGTTGGGGAGCGCGGCGAGCGGATACCCGTCGCCCATAGCGGCGAGTGCGGTGAGCGCCGCCTGCGGACCGGCGCCGTGGTTCGCGCCGATCGCCGCGACTTCGAGATCGCGGAGGAACGCGGCCGCCTCGGCGCCGTCGACGCCGCCGGGGGTCTCGCCGTCTGCGCCAAAGGTCAGGAGCGCGACGATCGGCAGGCTTGCGACGCTGCGCACGGCTTCGATCGCGAGCGCGAGCTCGTCGAGCTCCGAGAACGTCTCGAGCACGAAGAGGTCGACGCCGCGCGCCGCAAGTGCTTCCGCCTGCTCCACGTCGCCGCCGGGGCCGATCGCTCCCGCGATGAGCACGTCGCGTCCGGCAACTTCGCGCGCTTCGCGGGCGAGCTTCACGCCTTCGCTGTTGATCTTCGCCACGTCCTCGTCGAGAACGTGCGTGGCGAGCTTCGTCCGGTTCGCACCGAACGTGTTCGTCTCGATCAGCTCGGCACCCGCCTGGATGAAGCCGACGTGCACCGAGACGACCGTCTCCGGCGCGATCAGATTCGCCTGCTCGGGGGTCCGCAGCCCCTTCGTCGCGGCGGCGGCGACGAGCATGCCCATGCCGCCGTCGGCGACGATCGGCGCGCCGGACGAGAGGCGGTCGAGGAAGCGGCTCACGAGCCTGAGTGTAGAGAGGGGGCCGCCGCAGGCCCCCTCCCGTTCCATCACGCCCTGGGCTTCGCGGCAGCCCCCGCCGCATCGGGGCCGCTCGGCGAAATGCGCGGGCGGAGCTTTGCACGGTCCCGCCGCTTCATTCAAGGGGTGAACGTAGGTTGACCCGGCCACTTCACTAAAGGGGTGCGCAAGAAGTGCCGATAACGACCCGGACTCCTCTGCGGGACTGACGGCAATCATCCTGCGGCAGCGAGCCTGGCAAACGGCGTCCGCGAGGGCGCCGTTTCGCTATCCGTGAACGGTTCTCCCCTCCATCCCGCCGGCGACGGTGACGACCTCGCCGGTGACGTGGCCCGACAGCTCGTCGGAGGCGAGGACGACGACGGCGCGGGCGATGTCTTCTGCGACCGCAACCTTACGCAGGGCCATCGTCCTGCTCAGCCGCTCGACGAGCGCAGGGTCGAGCTCACCCCGTGTCATCGGCGAGTACGTCCAGCCGGGCGCGACCGCGTTCACGCGCGCGCCCGGCGCGATACGCACGATTTCGTTCTTCAGGCTGAGGAGCAGACCGACCTGGATCGCCGACTTCGCCGCCGCGTAGTCGGCGTGGCCGGCCTCGCCGAACCGTCCCGCCGTCGAGCCGACGAGCACGAGGCTGCCGTGGCCGATTCGCTTGACCTCCTGCAGATACGCGCGTGCGGTGAGGAACGTGGCCGTGAGGTTCGCGCGCAGCGTGTCCTCCCAACGCTCCAGTCCCAAACGCCACACCGGCTCGTCGTCGCGCGGCCACACGCCCGCGACGGCCGCGCATACATCCACCTGTCCGAGCTCCTCGCGCGCGCGCGTGAACAAATAGTCGGCGCCGGCCTCGTCGGTGAGGTCGGCTTCGACGACGGGCGCACCGCCCAGCTCGGCGGCCACTGCTTCGGCGTTCTCGCGGTTGCGGTGGAAGTGCACGACGACGCGCGCGCCCTCCGTAGCGAACGTGCGCGCGACAGCGGAGCCGATGCCGCCGGACGCTCCGGTGACGACGACGCCTTTGCCCGCAAGCCCGGTCTCCATCTGCGGATAGTAGGCTCGCGCCGTGCGGGTCCACATCATCAGCGACATCGAAGGCGTCGCCGGCATCGTGAAGTGGGGCCAAGCCGGCGGCGACTCGCCGCTCTTCCAGGAGGCCCGTGTGCTTTACACCGGCGAGATCAACGCTGCCGTTCGTGGAGCGAAGGCGGGGGGCGCGAAAGAGATCGTCGTCATGGACTGCCACGGCGCCGGCGGCGACTACACGTTCAACTCGCTCGTCGCGGAGCAACTCGATCCCGCCTGCGAGTTCGTCGTCCAGAGTGAGTGGACCGAGTACACGGCGTTTCTCGAATCCGGCTGCGATGCCGCGCTCTTCGTCGGCATGCACGCGATGGCGGGCACGGCAGACGGCGTTCTCTCCCACACAGTGTCGGGCCAGGCGTGGCAGAACCTCCGCTTCAACGGCACGCTCGTCGGGGAGACGGGAATCAACGCCGCGCTCTGCGGCAACTGGGGTTGTCCCGTCGTCCTCGTGACAGGCGACCGCGCCGTGTGCAACGAAGGGCGCGACCTGCTCGGCGGCGGGCTGACGACTGTCGAGGTGAAGGAAGGGCTTGGCCGCTTCAGTGCGCGGATGCTCCCGCCCGCACGTGCACGCGAGCTCATCGAGGACGCGTCGAAGCGCGCACTCAAGGACCTGAAGGCCGTGCAGCCCTATGACCCAGGCCGGCCGTGCGAGATCACGATCGAGTTCACGTCGCCTGACCGACTGTCGGAATACCGAAACCGCAAGCGCGTTGAGATCCTCGATGCCCGCACACTCGTCTCCCGCGCCGACGACTGGTGGACGGCGTGGAGCAACTTCTTCTTCTGAGTCGGTGGAACCGCGCGTCGTCCGGATCTCCGTCGCGCCGGTGAAGTCGCTCGGCCTCCTCCATCCGGACGAGGTCGAGCTCGAGAAGGGCGGCGTGCGCGGCAACCGGCGCTTCTGGTTGCGCGACGAGAGCGGTGCGCTCTACGCCGGCAAGCGCGACGGATCGATGCTTCAGATCCGGCCCGAGTGGGACGAGGACACGCGGCGGCTCGCGCTTACGTTTCCGGGCGGCGAGCGCGTCGAAGGGATCGTCGAGGTCGGTGAGCCCGTCGAGGCCGAGCTGTACAAGCTGCCGCGCGCGTCGCGCCGCGTCATCGGACCGTGGCAGGAGGCGATTTCCACGTACGTCGGCCGTCCGCTCACGCTGCTCTGGGCGGACGAGGGCGCGGTCGACCGGAGCCTGCGCGGCGGCACGGTGTCGCTCGTTTCCCAGGCGTCGCTCGAGCGGCTGCGCGAAGAGGCCGGTCTTGACGCGCCGATCGACGGACGGCGTTTCCGGATGCTGTTCGAGATCGAGGGCGTCGACGCACACGAGGAGGACGAGTGGATCGGCCGCCACGTCGAGATCGGCGACGCCGAGCTCGTGTTCAACGGTGACGTCGGCCGCTGCATCATCACCTCGCGCAATCCCGACACCGGCGTTTCGGACGTGCCGACGCTCGTCACGCTCGCGACCTATCGGCGCGAAGGAAGGAACGAGCCGCTGCCGTTGGGCGTGTACGGCTCCGTCGTCACGCCCGGAACGGTGCGCGTGGGCGACATAGCACGACCGCTATAGTCCTTCCGTGGCTGCACAACCGAAGCGACCGCTCGAACGGCTGCGCGAGCGCATCGCCACCGGCGACCGCGGCTGGTTCTTCGCGGCGATCGCCGACCAGGTGACCGAACGGCGTGTCGCGATGGGGCTCTCACAACGTGAGCTCGCCGAGCTTGTCGGCACGACGCAGTCCGCGATCGCGCGGCTCGAACGTGGCGGCCGGCCTCCGCGCATCGACACGCTGCTGAACATCGCCGAGGCGCTCGACTGCGAGCTGAGCGTCGAGCTCATCCCCAGGGCGTAGATGCTCGTCGCGGTCGTCGGCGACTCGATCAGCGCCGGCTCGCCGTTGTGGCCCGCGGAAGAGCGGAGCAGGTGGCAGTGGTGGGCGGCGCAACGCGATCCGCAGCTCGAGTTTCGTACAGTCGCCGCGTACGGCAAGCGCACGGATGAGATCGCGGCGTTCCTCGGCGAGGCAGTGCCCGGTGCCGATGCGCTCGTCGTGCAGGGCGGCATCAACGACATCGCGCAGGGCCGGCCGGTCGAGGACGCGGCGCGCAACCTCGCCGCGATGATCGCGCGCGGCCAGGAGCTCGGCCTCGCCGTGGTCACGGTCGACGTGTTGCCGTGGAACAACGGCGACGCGCGTGCCGCGCGCGACATCGTGCGGCTCAACGAGTTGATCCACGCGCCCGGCGTGCCGGTGCTGCCGTTCCACGACACGCTCGTCGATCCCGAGCAGCCGGAACGGATGCGTGCGGAGTGCACAGACGACGGCGACCACCCGTCCGTCGAAGGCCATCGTCTCCTCGGCGAGCAGGCGTTCCGTCTAGAGCTCTAAGACCTGTCCGTCGTACGCGCGCTCGACGTCCGGTTCGAGCGCCAGCTCATCGGGGCGATGGATCACGAGCAATCGCTTCGCACCGGCCTCGCGCGACGCGGCAACCGCCTCGTCCGCGCTGAGATGACCGCGATCGTCGGCCGGCTCGGGCTTCGCAAGCGTCGCCTCGCACAGGAACACGTCGGCGTCGCGCGCGAGCTCGTTCAGCTTCGGCGTCGGCGCCGTGTCGCCGGTGTACGCGATCGTGTGCGAGCCGTCGGTGACGCGCATTCCGAACGTCGCCTCGTCGTAGTGCGCCAGCTTCACCGGCGTGATCTGGAATCCCGCCGCGGTGAATGGTTTGTCTTCGGCGTATTCGTCGAGGTCGAATACGTGCCCGATTGCATCTGCGAACGCAAGCTGGCGGCCGAACGCGCGCAGTGTTCCGGCGCCGCCCGGGGGGAGCCAGAGCTGCGGCCGTGCGGCGTCGCGGCCGGCGCCGTAGCTCGCGCCGAAGATCCACGGGACGAGATCGCCCCAGTGGTCGAGATGGAAGTGCGTTATGACGACCGCATCCACGTTCGGCCAGCCCTCGCGCTCCCGCAGCCGCGAGAGCACGCCGGGGCCGCAGTCGAGCAGCACGCGACCCGTTCCTTCGACGAGATACCCGGACTGGGCGCCCGCCGGATTGGGCCACGCCGGCGAGCACCCGATGACAGTCAGCTTCACCGTCGTATCCTCGCGGATACACCGCAGGTTCCGTCCCGGTGTATAACTCGGCCGTGACAACGCCCGCGACGCTGAAGAAGGTTCCGCTCTTCGCGGACCTCGACGACCGCGAGCTCGGCGAGATCGCCGGCTCGATGCGCGAGCGCCGGTTCTCTGCGGGCGACACCGTCACGCAGGAAGGCGCGGCGGGCGTCGGCTTCTTCGTCGTCGAGGACGGCCAGGCAGACGTGACGGTCGATGGGCAGCCGCGCGGGACGATCGGACCGGGGGACTACTTCGGCGAGATCGCGCTTCTGACCGGTTCGGACCGCACGGCGACGATCACGGCGAAGACCGACATGCTTTGCCATGGCCTGACCTCCTGGGACTTCAAGCCGCTCGTGGAGAACAACTCCGGGCTCGCGTGGAAGCTCCTGACGGCCATGGCCGCCAAGCTTTCCTAGAACCACCGTTCCTCGATTGCTAGTGTCGCGGCCGTGGAGCCGGTCGACGCGATCCCGTATCCCGGTGAGCGCCCGCCGGCGCCGGGGCGGCTCCGGCTTGTACAGCAGTTCGTGAACACCGTCGACTACGAGCACAAGCGGGAGATGCTGAGCAGCCCGCACCGGCTGGCAGTCGTCCTCTCCGAGCTCGGCCTGCTCGACGCGGACGCGGAGGTGACGCGCGCCGATCTCACCCGCGCGCTCACAGTCCGGGAGGCGCTGCGCAGCCTCGCGCTCGCGAACAACGGGACGAAGGTGGATCCCGATGCGCTCGCCGTCCTCGAGCGTGCGTCGGCAGACGGCAGGCTCGTCGTGCGCTTCGATCGCCGCGGCTCGTCCCTCGAGCCGAGCGTTCCCGGCGTGCGCGGTGCGCTCGCCGAGCTCGTCGGCATCGTCTACGCCGCGATGACCGACGGCACCTGGCGCCGGCTGAAGGCGTGCCGGCGCGAGATCTGTCAGTGGCTCTTCTACGACCGCTCGCGCAACCGCTCGGCGCGCTGGTGCCAGATGGCGGTCTGCGGCAACCGCACGAAGACCCGCGCGTACCGGGTGCGGCGCCTACGTTAGGAGATGCGGCGGGCGCCGTCGAAGCGCGCGCCGTACCAGCCGGCCATCGTCGAGATGCTGACGACGGTGCCCGTGTGGGGCGCGTGGATGAAGCGGTTGTGCCCTAGGTAGATCCCGACGTGTCCTTCGCCGTCGAAGAAGACGAGGTCGCCGGGCTTCATCGCCCACCGTCCGACGCGGCGGCCGCGCCAGAAGAGCGCGTAGCTCGAGTGGGCGAGGGAGACGCCGAACTTCGAGTAGACGTAGCGGACGAAGCCGGAGCAGTCGAACCCATAGCGCGGCGAGCTGCCCCCGTACACGTAGGGAATGCCGAGTAGGTGCCTCGCGTACCTCGCCACCCTCGCGCCGAGCGGCGCATGCAGGGTGCGGATCGAGTGACGCTTCAGGGAGGCCGGGCGGCGAACCGCGCCCTTCTTCGCCGGGCTCGTGGTCGGCGTCGTCGGGTCGGCGTGGCCCGGAAGCGGCCGGATCAGCGCCAGCGCCAGCGCGAAAGTGAGCGAGAACAGCAACAGGATTAGGCGCGGATGCATCACGGGGGATTCCCTCGGCACGGGTGCGGCGGCACGGACGGCGACCGCTCTGTCGTTGGGCTCGCCCATTCTTCAAGGGTCTCCGCCGAGCGTCACTCCCCCTTTTGGGGGATCCGCTTTCCCCCTTCCAAACAGTGTTGGATCCCAAATCGGCCCTCCAGAGGTTTGACTACCGTCCGAATGGTGATTTAGGATCCGAGAATGGAAGCAGCCTTCGATTACGACTCGCTCGTCGACTTCGAGGCCGAGCCGGAGCCGGTCGTCTCCACGGCCGAGCTCGCCGAGTGCACCTGCCCCGACTTCTGCGAGCGCGACCACACGAACGAATAACGGTGCCGTGCGAAAGCTGACGCTTTCGCGCGGGGAGAGTTTGTGCTCCGCAGAGCGCGTGGCGGCAGAGCCGCCACGCTCTTAGGGAGCCGAGCGAGTGGTTGCGTTGCGCGGTCGGTGGCGGCTTCGCCGTCCCCGCCCGCGTGGATTCGCCTCCGCGTAAGCCGGCTGCGCCGCGCTTACGCTTCGGCTTCGAGGGAAGTGCCCGTCAGGCGGTCAAAGCCCGACGAACGAGTGCGGTGACCGTCGCCTCCGCAGCGTCCACGTTCTGTTGCTCCGTCGGCAGGCGGCCGAGCACCCACGCCGTCAGCACCTCGTCGATCATCCCCCACACGGCGAAGGTCGCGACCCGCGGGTCGAGGGCCGGGTCGATCTCACCCGCCCTCTGTCCGCGTTCGATCACCCGCGTGAGCGCGTCGAAGCCCGGCTGGAAGTCGCCGATCCGCTCCTGCAGCTGCGGGCTGCGGGCGATCTCGCGCACGAGCACGCGCACGACCTCGGGATCGCGGCCCCACGAGTGCAGCATGAGCGACACGATCTTTCGCACCTCTTCGATCGCGTTGCCGTCCGTCTCCGCGATCTGGCCGATCGCGACCGCGACCACGCCCCAGTTCTCGCGGAAGATCGTCTCGAGGATCTCGTCCTTCGAGGCGAAGTAGTGGTACACGAGCCCATGCGACACGCCGGCCTCCTCCGCGATGTCGGAGATGCGGCAGCCGTGGTAGCCGTTGCGCGCAATCGCGCGCACGGCGGCGGCGACCAGTTCCTCTCGCCGTGACTCGCTCCGACGCCGCAGGTCGGGCACTAGGTCAATTCTGCCGATCGCGCCGCGAGATCGCGGTCGCGTTCGGTGATCCCTCCTTCCGAGTGCGTCGTCCACCGGAGGGTCACCCGCTTGTACGAGATGGCGATGTCGGGGTGATGGTTCTCGGCGTCGGCCAGGTCGGCGACCCGGTTCACGAAGGCGATCGCCTCCGCGAATGACGGAAGCTCGAACTCGCGCTCGAGGGCTCCGTCTACCTCAGCCCAGCCTTGGGGATTGGTCATACGAGGAAGTATCCCGGCTTCCGGCGATCGGTTTCTAGTGGAGCCGCTCGCCGCTGTCCGGGTCGAAGAGATGCGCCTCCTCGGCCACCGGCCGGAGCGAGATGCGCGCGCCGCGGGCAGGTGCGGCCTTCGCTCCCGAGCGAGCGACGAGCTTCATCTCCTCGCCCCCGAGCTGTGCGGCGCAGAAGACATACGCATCCGCTCCGATCTCTTCGACGACCTCGACCTCGGCTGCGATTCCGTCGTCGGCGAGCTCGAGCGATTCCGGACGGATTCCGACGACGATACGCTCGCGGCCTCGCGTCGCCGGCGGAACGGGAATCGGGACGCCGCCGACCGTGACCGAGCCGTTCGCGTCGAGCGGCAGCGAGAGGAGATTCATCGCCGGCGAGCCGATGAAACCGGCGACGAATGTGTTCGCCGGACGTGCGTACAGCACGCGCGGCGCGTCGCATTGCTGGAGCTTCCCGTCGTGCAGCACCGCGACGCGGTCGCCGAGTGTCATCGCCTCCGCCTGGTCGTGCGTGACGTACACGGTTGTGACGCCGAGGCGCGACTGCAGCGCGGCGATGTCGGCGCGCATCTGCACGCGCAGCTTCGCGTCGAGGTTCGACAGCGGCTCGTCCATCAGGAAAACGCTCGCGTCGCGGACGATCGCGCGGCCCATCGCCACGCGCTGTCGCTGGCCCCCCGAGAGCTGACCCGGCTTCCGGCCGAGATACGGAGTGAGCCCGAGCATCGCTGCCGCCTCGTGCACGCGGCGTTCGCGCTCCGCCTTCTTCACGCGCGCGACCTTGAGCGGGAAGCCGATGTTCGCCGCCACCGTGAGATACGGATAGAGCGCGTAGTTCTGGAAGACCATCGCGACGCCGCGCTCCTTCGGTGGAACGTCGGTGACGTCGCGGCCGCCGATGAGCACGGCGCCTGCGTCGACCTCCTCGAGGCCCGCGAGCATGCGCAGCGCTGTCGTCTTTCCCGACCCGGACGGCCCGACGAGCACCATGAACTCACCGTCCTCGATGCGGAGCTCGAGCGCGTCGACGGCCGGCACATCGGTGCCCGGATAGGCCCGGGACGCGTGGTCGAAGCGGACGTCAGCCATCGTTCGACTCTCCCAGCGTGCGGCGGAGGCGGTCGTGTGCATCGCAGTTCGCGCCGAGCGTGTCGAGCGCGAGCAGCGCGGCGCCGACGATCGCCGGCTCCACCGTCGGCCGTGCCCGCACATTCGGCCCTACCTGCGCGAGCCCGGCGTCGATCGCTGCCAGAAGCGTTCCGTTCGCACGTTGGAGGAGGCCGCCGCCCAGCATGACCTCGACAGTCTCGTGCTCGAGCCCCAGGCGCGCGATGGCGACGCGCGCCAGTGCGACGACCTCGTGCGCGAGGCGGGCGACGATCTCGGCCGCGACCTCGTCGTGCGCCGCCTCGACGAGCACGACCGGCGCAAGCTCCATCGTGCGGCCCTGCTCCAGACGGCGGAAGTGCAGCGCCTCGGCGAGCTCGTGCGGCGAGGCGAACCCGAAGTGCGCGGGAACTGCATGCTCGAGCGTCGTCTTCGGCCCGCGCCCGTCCTCACTGCGCGCCGCCGCATAGACGGCTTCTTGCCCGACGTCCCCGCCGCCGCCCCAGTCGCCGGTCGTCCAGCCGAGCGCGGGGAACCGCGCCTGGCGCCCGTCCGGCGCGATTCCGATGCAGTTGATCCCCGCACCGCACACCACGGCCACGCCCCAGCCGCTGTTCGTCCCAGCGCGGAGCACCGCGAACGTGTCGTTGTCGACGGAGGCGCGCACCGCCCAGCCGCGCCGCTCGACCGCGCGGAGGACGGCGTCCTCTTCCTCCGGGAAGTCGACGCCGGCGAGCAGCAGCTCCGCCGCATCGAGGGGACGTCGCAGGCGCGTAGTCGCGAGCGCGTCGTGCAGGAGCCGCTCGATCACATCGAGTGAGCCCTCGACGCCGAGGTGATACGGCGAGCTTCCCGCGCCGCGCGCGGTCGCGGCCACTTCGCCGTCTTCGCGAACGACCGCGAGGTCGGTCTTCGAGTTGCCACCGTCGACGGCGAGCGCGTATCTCATCGCGCAACGCCCTCGAGCAGGAGGGAGTCGACGAGCGCGTCGACGCGATCGGCCTGTCCGACGAGCGGATGGGCGAGCAGCGCCTTACGGGCCGTCGTCGCGTCGCGCGTGACCGCGGCCTCCGCGGCGAGCCGCTCGTACGCGGCGACGTGCTGCACGAGCCCGAGCAGCTCCGGCGCGAGCGGCGCCTGCTCGAGCGGCCGTGGGCCGTTCGCGTCAACGCGCGCGGGCACCTCGACGACGTCGTCGGGCGCGAGCCCGGCGAGCGTTTGGCCGTTGCGCGTGTCGACGACGTGGACCGCGCCGTCGCCACTCGCGAGGGACGCGACGAGTCCGACAGCGGCCTCGCTGTAGTGCGCGCCGCCGCGCTCGTCGAGCAGGGCGGGCTTCTCGGCGAGCGCCGGGTCGCGGTACATCCGCAGTAGCTCCCGCTCGATCTCGGCAACTGTCTGTGCGCGCGGGATTCCGGTTCTCTGCTCTGCGAGGACGCGGTCGTGCTCGTAGAAGTAATGGAGGTAGTACGAGGGAAGCGCGCCGAGATCGTCGAGCAGGCTGCGCGGCAGCTCGATCTCCTCGGCGAGCTCGTCGCCGTAGTCGGCAAGCAGCTCGGGCAGGACGTCGCGGCTGTCGAGGCGCACGGCGCGGATCCACGTCAAGTGGTTGAGGCCGACCTGGTCGACGAAAACGCGCTCGTGCTCGACGCCGAGCAGGCGCGCGATGAGCCGCTGGAAGCCGATGGCGACGTTGCAGAGTCCGACGGCGCGATGGCCTGCGTCGAGCAGCGCACGCGTAACGATGCCAACGGGATTCGTGAAGTCGACGATCCACGCGTCGGCGGGAGCGCGCTCGGCGATCTCGAGCACCACGGGGACGGTGCGCATTGCCTTCGCGAAGCCACCGGCACCCGTCGTCTCCTGGCCGATGCAGCCGCAGCGCAGCGGGATCGTCTCGTCGCGCAGACGCGCCCGCTGCCCGCCGACGCGGATCTGCACGAGCACGAACGCGGCGCCGTCCAGCGCGCGGTCGAGATCGCCGGTGAGCTCGAGCACGCCGTCGTAGTTCTGCCGCGTGAGCATGCGCCGAGCGAGCCCGCCGACGATCTCGAGCCTTTCGGCGTCGACGTCATGCAGAGCGAGCTCCTCCACCGGTAGGCGTGTCAATTGTGAGACAAGCTCGGGCGTGTACGTCGAGCCCGCACCGATCACCGTGAGCTTCATCCCTTCACCCCCGTCAGCGTGACGCCCTCGACGAACGCCTTCTGTGCGAGGAAGAAGACCACGATCACCGGCGCCATCACGAGCAGCGTTGCGGCCATCGTCAGGTTCCACTGCACCTGATGGAGCGAGCGGAACTCGGAGAGCCCGATCGACAGCACCCAGTTGTGCGCATTCTCGCCGGTGTAGAGGAGCGGCAGGAAGAAGTCGTTGAAGGTGTACAGGAACGAGAAGAGCGCGACCGCCGCGATCGCCGGTTTCGCGAGGCGGAGGACGACCGTGACGAGGATGCGTAGCTCGCCGCACCCGTCGACACGCGCGGCGTCGAGGTACTCCTCGGGGATGGTCATGAAGAACTGCCGCAGCAGGAAGATCGAGAACGCGTCGCCGAACCAGTTCGGAAGGATCACCGGCCAGAGCGTGCCGACGAGGTGCAGCTTCGCCCACATGACGTAGAGCGGCACGACCGTCACCTGCGGCGGCAGCATGAGCGCGACGAGAACGACCATGAACGCGACCTGCCGGCCGCGCCAGTGCAGGCGCGCGAGCGCGTACGCCACAGGAACGCTCGAGACCACAAGGCCGAGCGTGGCGAGCACCGAGTACTGCATTGTGTTGAACGTCCACCGCCAAAGCGGGGCCGTCGTGAACACTGCGACGAAGTTGTGCCAAGCAAACGGATGCGGCCAGAGCCGCGACGACAGCGCCTGCTCGTTCGTCATCAGCGCCGTCAGCGCGATGAACACGAACGGGGCGAGAAACGCGATCGCCGCGGCGATGAGGACGCTGTGGTTCGCCACGGCGACCAGCAGCCGCCGCCGGCGCACGGGCGCGGGCACGCGACGGCGGACGAACTCGGTGCTGATCGGCAATGCCGTCATCGCGCGAGCCCGCCGTAGTGCACCCAGCGGCGCGAGTTGAGGACGATCACGAGCGTTACAGCGAACGAAACGACGAGCAGCAGGATCGCCATCGCCGACGCGTAACCCATCTGGAAGTCGTTGAAGCCGTGCTGGTACAGGAGCACGGGGTAGAAGAGCGTCGAGTCCTGCGGATAGCCGAGGCTGACCGACGTCACGTCGGCCGCCTGCGACGCCTGCCCGGCCGCGACACCGGCGGCGACGAACGCCTGCGTGAAGTACTGCAGACCCTGGATCACGCCGAGGATGACTGCGAAGAGGATGACGGGGCTGATCGTCGGCAGCGTCACCCAGCGCAGGCGACGGAGTGCGCCGGCGCCGTCGAGCTCGGCCGACTCGTAAAGCTGTCGCGGCACGTCGAGCACAGCGGCGAGGAAGATGATCATCGTGTTGCCGACGCCCCAGATTCCGAGGATCACGAGCGACGGCTTCGCCCACGCCGGATCCTGGAACCACAGCGGCCCCTGGATCCCGAGCTGGGAGAGGATCGTGTTGATCGGCCCCGTCGCCGGGTTGAGGATGTAGACGAAGCCGAGCGTCGCCGCAACCGGCGGAGCGAGTGCAGGCAGATAGAAGATCGTGCGGAAGATCCCGACGCCACGGCGCGCGCGGGCGAGCACGAGCGCGATTCCGAGCGCGAAGATCACCTGCAGCGGAACGAGCACCGCGATCAGCCAGAGCGTGTTCTTCACAGCGGTCCACACCAGCGGGTCGACGTGGAAGAGGTAGCGGTAGTTCGCGAGCCCGACCCAGCGCGGCGACGACAGCAGGTCGTAGTGGTTGAACGAGAGATACGCGCTCATCACGAGCGGGTATCCGAAGAAGACGGAGAAGCCGACGAGCCAGGGGCTCATCAGGATCAGGACGAGGCGGCGCCGCCTCCACCTCGCCCGTTGCCTGGCCCGCCGGCGCTCCGCGGGTACGACGATTGCCTCTACGGCACGCCTCCGCCCTTGGCCTGCGCGACTTGGGCGTCGAGCTGCTTGTCGAGCGACGCCAACGCCTTGGGGAGGTTCTTCACCGAGCCCGCCTGCCACTTCGTCGCGAAGTCCTGCACGAGGTTCGTGTACGAGACCCCCGACGCCATGATCGGCGACGTGCTCGACTTCGGGTTCGCGAACACCTTCAGGAAGGTCGCGAAGTGCGCGTCGGGCGTCAGCTCCTTCGACGTCGTCGACGCCGTTGTCGACGGGACGTTCCGGAGCCCATTCGACAGCTCGGCGAGCGCGTGCGTGTTCGTCGTCAGCCATTTGACGAGATCCCACGCTTGAGCGGTGTGCTTGCCGTTCTTCGGGATGCCGATGATCGTTCCGTTGATGTATCCGGAGCCGTACAGCTCCGGCTTCGAATCATCCACCGGCATCGGCGCGGTCCCGTATGCGAGCTTCGGGTGTTCGGCCTGGATGAACGCGACGCGCCACTCGCCGTCGAAGTTCATCGCGACCTTGCCCACCTCGAACGCATTCGACGCGGAGAATTCGTCACCGAGGCCGGCCTGGAAGCGCACGAGGTTCTTGTACCCGTACCAGTCGATCAGGCTCTTCTGCCACTTCAGCCACTTGGTCCACGCGGCATCGGTGGCGAGATGCGCCTTGCCCTTCGAGTCCGTATAGGTGCCGCCGAACTCGGTGATCCACCGTTCCGGGACGTTCTCGTAGAAGCCGATGAACGGATCGAAGCCGACCTGCTTCAGTGAGCCGTCCGGATTGCGGACGGTGAGTTTCTTCGCGTCCGCGGTGAGCTCCGAGATCGTCTTCGGCGGTGACGTGATGCCGGCCTTCGCGAACAGCTTCTTGTTGTAGTAGAGGCCGTACGTGTCGGCGAGCAGCGGCAGCGCGCATTTCTTGCCGCCGTATTGCGTGTAGTAGTTCGTCGCCGCCGGGAAGACCGACGTGGAGATCTTCGACTGCGACAGGAGCGAGCTGAGGTCGATCCAGCCGCCGGTGCCGCAGTAGACGCCGACGTTGTAGGAGTTGAACGAGCTGACGACGTCGGGCGCGGTTCCGGCCCGGATCGCCGCGACGATCTTGTTGTCGTTGATGCTGCCGACGACGTTCAACGTCACATCGGAGTGGGCCTTGTCGTACTCGGCTGCCACCTTCTTGAAGACGCCGAGCTCGCGGGCGCTCCAGCCGACCCAGACGGACAGCTTCGTCGGCGACGCCGGATGGTTCTGCGGCGCACCGGCGGCCGCTCCGGCGGCCGTGAGCGAGAGCGCGAGCAGCGCGGCGACCGTGGCCACGCCTTTCATCGCAAACCTCCCCTGTAGGCGGTGTTCGTTAGACACCTTTACGAAACGGCACCCTAAGCCTGTGGGGGCCCGCTGTCAATGGGTTGCGAAGGTAAGCGTTCTTGACGAGAATGGCTTTGAATGGCCACACCTCCGCTCCTGAAACGGCTGAACGAGGAGTCGGTGCTCGAGACGATCAGGGCCGGTGCACCGATCTCGCGGGCGCAGATCTCGCGGCGGGTGGGAATCTCGAAGCCCACCGTCTCGTTGGCCCTCCAGTCGCTCCTCGACGCCGGGCTCGTGCGCGAGGCGCCCGAGCGTCCCGGCGGCCCGCATTACGGCGCCGTCTACTTCGAGGCGGTGGACGAGGCGGCGCTCGTCCTCGGGGTCGACCTCGGCGCGCGCTTCCTGCGCGTCGCGCTCAGCGATCTCTCGGGCCGCGTGCGCGCGCGGCAGGACGTCGAGCTCCCGAGCGCCGACGCTGAGCTCGCGCTCGACGCGATCGTCGAGCTGCGCGAAGCGCTCGCACGTACGGCGGGTCTCGCGTCCGGGCTCATCGATCAGGTCGTCGTCGGCGTTCCCGGCGTCGTCGAGCGGACGGACGGCGCGGTTCGCCTCGCCCTCAACGTCGAGCATCTCGAAGGGCGCCGCTTCGGCGAGGATCTGGAGGAGCGGCTCGGCGTATCCGTGACGGTCGAGAACGACGTCAACCTCGCCGCGCTCGGAGAAGGCCAGCTCGGCGTGGCACGAGGCGTGAACGAGTTCGTGTTCCTCTCGGTCGGGACCGGGCTCGGCGCCGGGCTCGTCCTGCGCGGCGAGCTGCAGCGTGGTCACAACGGTGCGGCGGGCGAGCTCGATTATGCGCGTGCAGGAGCAAGCGAGGACTTCGATCCGTGCGCGGCCGCATTGTCGCGCTACGCGGTCGAGCAGGGACTTGCGCCGTCGGGCGACCTTCGCCCGGTGTTCGCCGCTGCGCGGTCCGGAGACGAGCGGGCGCGCGCCGTCGTCGCCGAGGCCGGCCGCAGGATCGCGCGCCACGTCGTTCCGATCGCGGCCGTCACCGACGTCGGCCTCGTAGTGCTAGGCGGCGGCATCGGGGCGAACGCCGAGCTGCTCGGGCACGTACGGCCGCTGCTCGCGGAGTGGCTTCCGTATCCGCCGCGGGTCGAGATCTCGAGCCTCGGCGATGCCGCAGTGCTCATGGGTGCGGTGGCGCTCGGCCTGCGGCCCGCGTTGCACAACGCGTTTCGCAGCCGGCGCGGCTGAGCATCCCTTCTTACTACGATCGTTTGATGACTTCGGCGCGCTATCTCATCGTGGGCGGCGGCATGACGGGGGATGCGGCTACGAAGGGCATCCGCGAGCACGACCCCGACGGCTCGATCGTCCTCGTCGGCGCTGAGGAGGATCCGCCGTACAAGCGGCCGCCGCTGACGAAGGGGCTCTGGAAGGGCGACGACGAGGCGAAGATCTGGCGCGGCACCGCCGAGCGCAACGTCGACCTGCGGCTCGGACGCCGCATCGTTGCCCTCGATCTCGATGCGCAGCGCGCGACCGACGCCGCGGGCGAGCAGTACGAGTACGAGAAGGTCTTGCTCGCCACCGGCGGTACGCCCCGCCGACTGGGCGGCGACGACTCGAAGGTGGTCTATTACCGCACGCTGGCCGATTACCGGCGCGTGCGCGAGCTAGCTGACGGCGGTGCGAGCTTCGTCGTCATCGGCGGCGGCTTCATCGGCTCCGAGCTGGCTGCGTCGCTCGTCTCGAACGGCGCCAAGGTGACGATGATCTTCCCCGACGACGGTATCTCCGCCCGTCTCTTTCCGAAGGAGCTGTGCACGTATGTAACCGACTACTTCCGGGAACGTGGCGTCGACGTGCGCACCGGCGAGAAGGTCGAGTCGGTGGAGAGACTCGACGCGGATGCTGTCATCGCCGGGCTCGGCATCGAGCCGAACATCGAGCTCGCGGAAGCCGCCGGGCTCACGGTCGACAACGGCATCGTCGTCGACGAGTACGGCCGCGTCGATGGACGCGACGACGTGTTTGCCGCCGGGGACGTCGCAAGCTTCCCGGCCGCCGCGCTCGGTCATCGCATTCGCGTCGAGCACGAGGACCACGCGAACACGCACGGCCGTGTCGTCGGCGCGAACATGGCGGGCGCAAAGGAGCGGTACGACCATCTGCCGTTCTTCTATTCCGACCTGTTCGACCTCGGCTACGAAGCGGTCGGCGAGCTCGACTCGCGGCTCGGGACCGTCGAGCAGTGGGCGGAGCCGTACCGCAAAGGTGTCGTCGCATTCGTCGACGGCGACCGGCGTCCACGGGGCTATCTGCTCTGGAACACGTGGGACAAGGTCGACACTGCGCGCGAGCGCATTCGCGCCGGCGAGCCTGTCGACGAGTCGCAGCCGCTTGTCTAGCTTCGCGCGCTCCCGCAAGGCCCGCCTGGCGCAGGAGCAGCTGTGCGAGTGGGTCTACCGCCCGCTCGCGCACGTCGTCGTGCGCGCGCTCCTGCCGCTGCGTGTTCCGCCCCCCGCCGTCGTCCTCGCCGGGACCGGAGCGGGCATCGCCGGCGCGATCGAGCTCGCGCGCGGCCATCTCGTAGTCGCTGCGCTACTCGTCCAGCTGAAGACGGTGCTCGACAACGCCGACGGGCAGCTCGCGCGTCTCTCCGGGAAGGTCACCGCGTTCGGCCGCTACCTCGACTCCGAGTGCGATCTCCTCGTGAACGCCGCACTGTTTGCGGGACTCGGGTGGGAGACGAACAGCCCGTTTGCGGCGTTTGCCGGCTTCGTCGCGCTGACCGCCATCCTCAGCGTGAATTTCAACGTCGAGCGGCTCGCGCGGGGCGGAAAAACCGATACATCGGAATCCGGCGTATTGGCTCAGGTGTACCAGGTGATGTACGGCTGGCAGGACCGGCTCGTCGAGCGCTTCGTCGTCCCCGACCGGACGGCGGTTGTCGCACTCGCCCAGCTGGGAATGTCCGGCCAGCTGGCCGCGTTCGGACTCTTCGTCGGGCTCGGCCACCCGCTCTACGCCGTGTGGTTCGCGCTCGCACAGCTTCCACTCGTCGGCATGCTCGTTGTTCGCCCTAGGCTGCTCCAGGAGGAGATTGCGTGACAGAAGAGATGAACGAAGCCGAGATCCTCGAGTTCCACACCAGGTGGGAGCGCGTCGAGCCGCGCCACGTTGCGCCCGCCGACTTCGTGCGCTTCGAGGGCTATGTCGCCGAGATCCTCGCGGCGTTCGGCATGGATCTGACGACGCCCGGCACGCGGGAGACGCCGCAGCGGTACGTGCAGGCGCTCTTCGATGCAACCGCGGGCTATGACGGGGACGAGAAGCTGCGCACGGCGTTCCCTGCGGAACGTCCGGCTGGAGTCGACGGCGCGCACAGCCAGATCGTCGAAGGTCCGATCGGCTTCTTCTCGCTCTGCGAGCACCATGCGCTGCCGTTCCACGGCGTCGCGCACATCGGCTATGTCGCCGGCGGCGAGATCCTCGGCATCTCGAAGCTCACGCGGCTCGTGCGCCTGTTCGCGCGCCGCTTCACCGTGCAGGAGCGGGTCGGCGAGCAGATCGCGGACGCGCTCGTGCAGCTTGTCGAGCCGCGCGGCGTCGCCGTTCGCCTCGAGGCGGCGCACCTCTGCACGCAGATGCGCGGCGTGAACGAGGAGGGCGCGCGCACGGTGACGACGTTCTGGCGCGGCCTCTACGAAGAGGACGCCGATTTGCGCGCCGCTTTCCTCGCGGAGATCCGGAACGCGTGAAGAGGTCAAATCAAGATGAGCGCTGAGTCGTCTGGACGCACCGGACGGGCGCGAATGCTGCGTCCTCGGTCGCGCCGATAGTCGTGACTATCGGCGCTCCCTGCGTCCTTGCCTCGCATCCCGCCGGTGCGCCCATCCGACGAGCGTCATCCTGATCCGACCTCTTAGCCTCCTCG
>DASSXM010000113.1:0-74106 GCA_035703805.1 Gaiellaceae bacterium
CGCTATCGAAGTACGAGGCTGCGCTCCGGGAGGCGCACCGGATCGTCGAAAAGTGGGATCGTCGAGCGTCGCGAAGTCACAGCGCGCTGCGGCTTTACGAGATACTCGCAACAGCTCCCGACGAACCTCCGCGGGTGACCAGTGAAGCGCGTGCTCAAGATCCTCATCCTTACGCTCGTTGCGGCTGGGGCGACCGCTGTAATCGTGTTGGAAGCACAGCGCGCCGCGACGAGGAGCGGACACCGCGAGCAACCGCCGTCGGTGAACGTTTGGAGGGTGCCGCGCCAAGAACCGGGGGCCTCGCCGTCGGTGCGCGCGCGCGTGTACCGGTCGAACTCGCAGGCAGAGATACGAACGCTTGTGCAACTAGGGCTCCCGTTGTACTGCGGCGGAGACCGGCGGCGGGATGTGGCGCTGACCTTCGACGACGGCCCCGGCCCCTACACGCCGCTCGCCCTGCGCATTCTGCGACACGACCGTGCGCGCGCGACGTTCTTCCTCGTTGGGCGAAACCTCAGCGCGGCGGGTCGGCTGCCGCGTGCCGAGCGTGCCCTCGGCGCTGTCGGCGACCACACGTGGACGCACGCCTTCCTCCCCGGTTTGCCCTTACGGGCGATGGATGCGCAACTCGCGGAGACGCAGACTGCGCTCGCGCACTCATCGGGCGCCCCGGTGCAGCTGTTTCGCCCTCCCTACGGCGCACACACAACCGCAGTCGACGCCGAGGCGCGCCGACTCGGCATGCTCGAGGTGCTTTGGAGCGTCGACAGCCGCGATTGGGCAGGCGCATCGTGGCACAGGATCGCGGACACCGTGGAGCGCGACGCACGACCCGGCTCGATCGTGCTCTTGCACGAAAACCACGGCCAGACGATCCGGGCGCTCAAGTTCGCGATCCTGCCTGCGCTACGCCGGCGCGGCTTCACTCCCGTCAGCGTGACGCAGCTACTCGCGCTCGATCCTCCGACGCGGACCCAGATCCGACAGGGACTGAAAGGCTGCTTCAGCCGAGATTCCTGATCAGAGCACGACGATCGGCGCGAAGTCGACCCGAGGGCGACTGCGGCAACTGCAAGCAGGAAGGTCCTCGGCCTCACGCCTTGATCTCAGACCAGCTTTGCCGGCGGGTCAAGACTCGTCGGCGGCGGCGAACTCGGCGTAGAACGCGCTGCTGGTGCGGCCAAAGGCCTGTTGGAACGCCTGCTGCCACGGCGTTCCCCGCCCGGTCGCCTGCCAGAAGGCGGCGAGCGACGCCGTGCCCGCTTCTTTGACGAGCAGGTCGACGGCGGCCATGCAGACCGGGAACGGATTCGGCAGCGTGCGGAAGCCGGTCGGCGTTTCCAGCTTGCTCAGGTCGGGGCGCTCGGTGCGAGTCCGGCTGATCGCCGCGGCCAACGTCGAGGCGTAGTTGCCTGCGACCTGCTGGCCGACGTACTCGGCGCTTCCCTCGGCGAGCCATTCAGGCCCGTTCGTCCGCACCCGGTCGGGCGGCTGGGCCGCACTCTGCGGTGAGAGCTGGAGCTGGATGACATGGAAGTACTCGTGCGCCATCGTCAGACCGAGGGACCGGTCGGCAGGCGTGCTAGCCGTCCAGAGGAAGATGACGCCGACGTTCGTTTCTGCGTAGCCGCCGTGGACTTGCTGGATCTGCGTGAGCGTCGAGCGGAGGTTCGCGAGATTCGCCGAGCCGAAGTGCTGAGAGTACGCCGCGAGGAACTCGTCGATGTCGCCGTAGCCAAAGACGTTGAACGCGGAGGTGGCAACTCCCATGCGGGACTGCACGAACGACTCGGCCGCGGCGATCGCCTTCTCCACCTCGGACTGCGCCGCCGGCGCCACCTCCCCACCGAATGTGAAGGTGGTCCCCCCGATCGTGGTGGTGGTCGGAGTGGTGGTGGCCGGAGTGGTGGTGGCCGGAGTGCCACCCGTCTTGTGGCCCGATGCCACGGGGCACTTCGGTCGGTGCTTCGTGGCGCGCTTGCCGTTGCACGTCAGCGGTTTCCCGGCATGACCATCGGCCACGGTGAACGCGGCAAGCGAAGCGCCCACCGCGACGACGACAGCTCCGACCATGACCCGCGTGGACTCAGCCTACGGGACGGGAGCGCAGAAAAACGATGGGCGGAACCAGACATTGCGCAAACCACGTCGTCGAGGCTCCAACGCTATGCCTCGTGTAGCCCGCGTCTCGCGTGGTCGAGCGCTAGACGCTCCGCCGACGGTGTAATAGCGTCCCCCCGGTCCTGAAAACTCGATTCGGTCCAGAAGGGCGGTTCCACGTGAACTCGGTTCGGCGCGGCTCTGCGGTCGTCCAGCGCTACCTCGTCTCCCTCTACTTCGTCGGCATCATCGTCCAGTTCTTCCTCGTGGGAGTCGGCCTCTTCGGGATGAAGGCAGGCTCGAACATCGACAACGCGAAGAGCCTCGACCCCGCATCGCGGCTTCGGCTTTATCCTGGTGGAATTCGTCGGCGGCCTACTCCTGATCGCGACGCTTATGGCCTGGCAGAAGCCGCTCGGGCGCAAGGTCGGCCTCTACGTCGCGCTCTGCCTGCTCGGAATCCTCCAGGCAGTCCTAGCAACTAAGGGCTTCCACCACAAATACATCGGCATGTTCCACCCCGTGAACGCGCTCGTCCTCCTCGGGCTCTCCGGCCGTCTTGCTCAGGTGGCCTGGGCGGAGGCGCGCGCCCGTAAGGCGGAGCCCGTTTCGGCAGCCGCGACGCAGTAACGGACGGACGCTGCCGCCCGACTCCGACGGGAGTGGCGGCGCGTTAGGATCCGAAGCCTCCCGCTGCGTAACTCCCGTTCGATTCGGTTCCGTGGCTGCTCGCGAGCATCCAGGTGCTGATGACGATCACGCAGATCAGGAGGACGAAGAAGGTGAAGAACGCGAGCCCGGCGATTCCGCACAGTCCGGCGACAAGCGTCAGCCATCGCAGCCACGCGGGCAAGGTCGTTTGTGAGTTCAACATCAGCACGATCAGCGCGAAGCCGAGCATGATCGCGCCGGAGCCGAAGATGAAGGTGACACCCAGCTGACCGATTGCATGGGTGACAGGCGGCGTAATCACGACGCCGCTCCCGCCCTCAAGGTGGGCCAACACTTGGCCGCCTACGATCGCCCAACCGCCTGCGAACGACGCCGCGGCTGCTAACCCGGCGCCCCAAAACACACGGGCGGATGTCCGTCGGTCCTCCGTTTCACCGTCGATCACGTCGCGGAGGCGGGCGAGTAAATAGATCAAACCGAGGACGCCCAAGAGCGCCAGATGCATCGCGACGAGAACGGAGACCCGGTGACCCTTTGCAAGGTAGGCCGCGACACTCGACGCCGAGTAGCTTCCTCCCGGCGGATTCGCTAGCACAAAGCCGAGGAAGGTCAGCACGCTGAACCCGATGCCCCCTACTCCCGCAAGAATGTCCGCTCGCCTCACCACAACCTCCACAAGACCAGCATCCGACCGGCCCACTTACGCCGAGGGCGCGATCGTACCGCGCCAATTCGGCCTTGATCAACCCGGCTCGATACCGGCCGCGTACTCGTACGCCGCGTGCATTCAGGGCCCAGGCCCGGTCGTTCGATCGCCTCAGGCGTCTGTGAGACTCGTTTGGTCGGTCCGACAGGCGCCGTCGCCAGGCTAGGTGCCTACGTATTGCTCGTGACTCTTCAGGCGTCAGGCCGCTTTTGCGTGCCTTGGGAATGAATTGTCCGGGCGTGCATAGAACCGGGTCAGGTCTTACGATCCCGTAGCGCCGCCGCGGCCGACTTGCGCGGGGCGCGGCTCGCAACGAGTGACGGAGAGGCGAGTCGAACGAAATCGTCATGCCCTCGCGCAGCGAGGGCGGATTTCGGTCGACGATGGGCTAAACCAGACACTGCGCAAACCAAGCCACACTGGAGGGGGACCCACTGAGCGTCTGCTAATCGTGTAGCGTCCCGCGGCATCACCGTGGAGCACGTGGCTCTCATGATGGTCAAGGCGGTTACGTTCCTTGGGGTTGCTTGGAACTAGCCGTGGGCCTCCCAGTGATGCCTTGTCAAGCAATGCTTCCTTAACGTTGACAATAGGGATAGCTGCCGCTAGACAACCGAGCAAAGGATCTGCGGCCCAAGAATTCAGCCGAGATGATGGTGGGATCCGCAGCCACTCCGTTTACCGGCTCAGGCGCGTCAGGCGCACCGCCAGAAGCCCGACCGCTGGCGATCCTCGTAGTCCGTGAGAACGAAGTGGACGCCGAGGCTCTTGCCGCATTCTTGGCGACGCGAACTCCAGCGGAGGCGACCTGGACGACTCCGCCGCTTCAGGAGTTTCATGCGGATATCGTGCTTGTCTCCTGGCAGTGTTGCTGCCGCGACGGTCTACTCCATAGGCTGAGCGCGCTCGCGGCCCGCGTGAGCTTCTATGGGATTGAAGAGAAAGCGGCAGCCGTCGTGGCTTGTCTGGAGTCGGGAGTAGTTGCGTGCGCGACAGCGAGCTGCGCTGGCGACGAGCTCGTCGATGTACTCCGCCGAGTAGGACGTCATGGGTACGCTCTATCGGACGCATCGGCTCGGCTCCTTGCTCAAAGTTTCGGCGAGCGCTGGATCGCAGATCGTCAGCCACGGCTAACAGCACGCGAGCGCGAGACATTGGCGTTACTCGCTCAGGGCCGCTGTAACAAAGAGATCGCTGCGGCGCTCTCTATCCGATTACCGACGGTCAAGAATCACCTCCGGAGCGCGTCCGAGAAACTCGGAGTCCACTCGCGCACAGAGGCTGTTGCACTCCTAGGCGGATCTCCGCTCGCGGAGCTCGCGCCCAGTACTGGCAAGGGCGTAGCGCCTAAGCACTCAACTCAAGTACTAGTGCGAAGGGACTAGTACCGGCTCCCATCGTCTGGTTCTAGAGAACCATGGCGTGCGAAGTCCGCGGCGGGCAGTCTTCATCGGACGTTCTCTTGGAGATGCTCGATGTCCGCGACGTTCGAAAGCACGCTTCGGATCGCACTGTTCGCCCTCTTCGCCCTCGCGGCGTTTCACAAGATCCGCGTCCTCGCACGTGGCAAGGCAGGCGACGAACCGCTAATCGCCACAAGCGCCTTCCGTAGGCGGTACGCGTCGCAAATCCTGGCTGGCGTTGCAACCGCAGAGCTCGCCCTCGCCGCAAGTCTGGTCGTCATACCAGCGGAAGCAATGGCCGCAGCTGCTGGCTTGCTCGTCTTCTATGCCGTTGAGCTACGTCGGCTCGCGCCGGACGAATCATGTCGATGCCTCGGAGACGCATTCGGGCGAACGAGCGCCCGTTCGGCCCGATACCGCAACGTCGTGCTCGCGGTTGTCAGTAGTTCTGCCAGCGCGGCCATGTACATAAGAGGGTCGGCCGCTCCTCTTCATCTCGAGACCGGGGTGGGAGTTACCTTGCTCCTGCTCGCTATCGCTGCAGGTCTCTCGAGCGCCGGCTTCACGCTGAATCATCGGGAGGTTCATCAATGATCTTGAACGAGTTAGCGCAATGGGCAGTCATTGCGTTTCTATCGATATTCGTTCTCGGGCTGGGCTGACACGACAGCTCGGACACTTCATCCTCCCGCGTCGTGAGGAGCTAGTTGAGGAAGGGCCGCCGCTCAATCGCGGGATACCGCGAACCCTCGTTTACGACGACGAGCGCAGCTTGCTGGAAAGCGTGTTCGCGTCGACTCAGGGCGGGCTGGGATTCTGCGCAGCTGTCTCACAGGCCTGTCCTGGTTGCCACGCCCTTCTTCGGAACATGGAGCGAAACCGTGATGACGTCCTTCAACGCGGTCTCTTCGCCCTTGCAGCCTGGGCGGACGGTGACGAGGGATTCCGTGCGAGCGTCGCCGACGTGTTCCCGGTCGTCTTCGAGGATGTCGGTGGACATCGCTCGCGGGCGGGAGGAATCGTCGGCGTTCCGTACCTCATGGTCATCGATCGAGATCTGCGGGTGCGCGATAGGAGTGTTGAAGCGGATGTGCTTCGCCTGTCAGAGAAGTGGTCGTCTGAAGCCCTCGGCGATGCGCAGAGGGTGGTAGCGAAGCAGGGAAGTGATGTCGGTGGAAACTAAAGCCCTTGCTGCGTTTGAGAGAGCCAGCGAACGCCTAGCCGCCGGTTCAGCAACAAAGATCTCACGGTCGCGTTTCTTGCGGCGTACTGGCGGTTTCGCTGCCGCAATCGCGTTCAGTGGCGCACTCCTCGAGCTTAACGTCAAGTCGGCTTTTGCTCACGGCGCGTGCAATACCCATCCCTGTGGACCAAGCCCGCTCTGTCCCAGTGGCTCAGACTGCTTCCAGAACGACTGCGCCGGCAGTTGCAGCGGCCGGTACTACGCCACATACACGTGCGGGGCTCCCGTAGGCGAAAACTCATGGTGCGAGACATGCTCTTCCGGTTCTTGGACGGGGTACTGGATCTGCGGTGACTGCTGCTGCCCGGACGGCACCGGAACGACCTGCAACGGGTGCTCAAGCAAGTCGGCGTGCATCTGCCGCTACGAGAAGTCTGGAATCGGGTCATGTCAGCCGTCGTGTTGCTGCGATTGCGGCACCGGCGGTTCATGTAGCTGTTGATGGAGGGAGAGGATGGGAATCCAGGCCATCATCGCGCTGATATACGGACTCCCGATATGTGTGCTCACGGGACTCGCGCAAGCGACGAGCGGGTGAGGGCGCTCGATGAACCTTGTGTTCATCCCGCGGTCGGTCGATCGCGTTTCTCGTAGAAGCGTTACCTGGGTCGGCTTAGCGCACATGCTGGGAGCCGGTCTTGGCGGCGGGGCGGTCTTCGCGCTAGTTGGCTTGATTGGAGCGACTGCAGCGCACACGGGCGTCGATGAGCACGCACTATTGGCTGTTGGCACGCTGACGCTCGCGGCGACTGCATCCCGATCGCAATGGCGGGGGGAGGTTAAACCCCTGCCCGAACGCAAAGGACAAGTCCCTCGCATCTGGGTCAGTTGGCGTCACCAGTCGGCCACTGCGTTTGCCTTCGGCGTTCTGCTCGGGATGGGTTTCCTGACATTCCTTGAGGTCGCCAGTCTTTATCTCGTTCTCCTCGCGGCACTCCTCTCGCAGAACGTCCTGTTGGCGACGGTGATCGGGGCCGTGTACGGGCTGTCGCGCGGATCGACGTTGGTCGCAGCCATCAGGTCTGCCGCCCGTAGCTCTGCGCCGGGCGAGGCTGCTGAAGCTCGGGCCAGGGAACTCAGTCGGGTTGCGCGCCGAGCTTTACCCGCCGCTACGAGCCTCGCGGTTGTTTTGATTGGCATCCAAGACATCGCCCTACTTCTATAAGGAGACTTTCGAGATGACAGAAGCTCACTTCAACTTTCTTTCCGAGAAACGAAACCTGTCGGTCTCTCTTCCGGACGAGCTCGATGTCGATCCCATCCTCTCAGTGCCGATCATCGACGGAACGATCTTTGAGTGCCTGTTCTATGCTTCAACAGCTCGGCTTGCGTTGTACGGCCTGCCGACAGACCATCCGGTCTACCTGGAAGCTGTCGTTCGTGGCACACCCGTAACGGTCTACGATCTGACAAACGGTGAAGATGCGCCGAATCGCGGTCGCTTCCTCATCGTCTGGAGTCTCTCCAATGGCTCCGCCTGGATGACTCTGGAATCCGGACTCCTAGCCGACCAGCAGATTCAAGTCGCCCTACGGGACATCTACGTGTACGAAGATGACGACGCCACGGCGAGACTTACGCTGTTTGGAAACGCACAGTACGTCCCTCCGGAGAATCCGCTCGGAGCGGAAGTCGCCGCATTCTCCGGACCGGATCAAGGTCCTGTGCAAGGTGTCAACATTTATCGCGTCGCTAGCCGCGGGGGACAAACGCGGATTCTAGGTTCGCAGTCACAGTTGGCTCGAATAGGGACCCGAGGCTACGGTCTGACCGTAGAGGCCGTAGGGACATCGTCGTCAGGCATCTCAGTCGCAGACGTCGCCACTGCGATCGGAGGATCGATATCAGAGATCTAGGAACAATCGTCCGAGGGCCGAAGCTCCGGCGGAAACTTCGGTTCCTGCTCGCACTCGCTCTCGCGTTCAGCTTCATAACGATCATCGGTGTCTCCGCCCGCAACGCGGTCGCATCGGGGACGAAGCTGAGTCCGACCTGGTTCAGCCCGGTGGTGTTTGCACGCCGACCAGGATGGTCTACCGGATCGAGTGGAACGACCTGGTCGGTCGCAATTTGGCGTGCGGCTTCGAAGACGGAACCGCGGGTTGATCGTTCAGTGCCCATCTCTGCGGCTTGGACCGCAACTGTCCCGCTTCGTGACGACCCGACACTCGACCCGCCCATCAGAACGCTCCAGTCGCTAAAGGCCAACGCGATCGTCGTGTGGGCGCTCATCGAACGCCCCTCGGGACTCCGCGGCCTCTTCCACAACGACCTTTCGCGTGCTCCGGTCAAAGCGTGCTGCGACGGGGCCAGCATCCGAGGCGGCATGCAGAGCCTCATCGGCCTCGTCCGCGGAGGAGCATTCGAGGTGATCGTGCGCGTGTATTACGGGTCCGAGGCCGACCCGAGCAATCTAGGGCGAGCTCAGACTGCGCTCGATCGGCTCCGCTTGCCCCGCTCGCGCTAGGCAAGAAGGGGGCTGAGTTGTTGTGGCATATACGGCGCACGTCTCCGGCTCGGTCGACGAGACTCCTGCCTGCGGTATGCGTTCTGCTTGACAATCGCCACTCTTGGTGCCGCGGCTGCGGCGCTCGGTGCCACAGGTGTCTCGATGTGGCCGTGTGTCCCCAAGGCTCCGGCCCGGTGGTGGTGGCGGCGAAGCGGTTGCGCTGCGGCCGCGTGCTGCCCTGGGCCTGTGCAAGCGCCCCTCGATTTGAGCGTCTGTGCTTAAGACCTTCGGCCTCGCACCAGCCGGTAGCGGCCGCTTCCGATCCGCTCCACGGCCCTGTCGACGTTCGCGTTCGACCACGCGCGGATCGTGGAGGAAGCCACGGTGCCATCGAGTCGGTGCTCGACAGCAGCTTGGATCTCCTTCAAATGCGCGCCGCTTAGCCGAGAGGCCAAGTACTCCGCAATTGCACCGCTTACTTGCCCACGAGGGCGGCGTCATCGCGACATGCGGGTGAGTATAAGAGGCTGCGATGGCCGCTAGGAAGCTTCGTCTGGCGAGTCGGTAGAGACACCCTCGGGAGGCGGCTTGGGCGAACGGCGTCCCCACGAGGCTCCACAGTTCAGACAGGCGAAGTCACCCGTGTCGGCGCCGAGGCAGTACTCGATGTCGTAGCGCTCGTGCGCGCAGTACGGCCGGCCGGCAGCCTCCCAACGCTCTCTCACCGTGGCGATTCTGGACGCCTGAACCACAACGGCCGCTACTGATCCTTGGCCCACACGCCGACGACAGCGTCTCGTCGCACCCGACCCAACTTGCCGATGCCGTCAAGCGTCGGCAACCAACGCTGGTGGCCCTCGAGCCACTCTGCGACCGCTGTGTGCGTGACCGTCTCACCCGAGAGGCCACGCACAAGCTCGGCGCGGTCGAGGTCGCTCGGTGCGTCTACCGTCCACTCGCGCCCTTGGGACCACACGAGCAATCGAGCCATGACGCGATCGTATCGCAGTACCGGGGACCCAACGGGCGCCGGATTCAGCTTGCAAAACTTGCAGGTTGTTAGGGGGTCCCAGGCGTAACACCTCGAATAACAACGCGTGCCTGGTGACGAATTGAACCCTACCGAGGAGGAGATCTGGGCCCTTCACGAGTTGGCCGAGGCCGCTCGGGAGGTGCCGTTTGAACACCGGCCCGAGCGACTTCGGCTCGCGCTTGCCCGACTTATTCCGCTTGGATCGCCGTTCGCGGCTAGCGGGGCGACGCGGGAAGGTCCATCGGATTGACGTTGAACGCCACCTGAACGTGGCGATCCTTACGCGGAACGCTCGCAACGATCCGCAACGCAGGATCGAAGTAATCCTTCAGTAGCGGCGGGCGCGGCGCCTTCAGGTACAGATCCGGGTTGGCGCTGAGATCAGGAATGCCGAGCAGCTCGATCTCCTCGCGGCGCGACACATTCTGAACGAGACAGGGCGCATGGGTGATCCCGGCCTCGAGTAGCGCGTATGCGCGATGACTCCCGTTGGTGAGGATGAGCCGACCCTCGATGAGGGCGGCCGCGAACACGTTGATCCCGTAGCCCACGGCCAACACCATCATTGCGACCGGCGCACCTTGGACGTCAAAAGCGCTCACGGCTGCCGGCTCGACGAGCTTGCCACCGAGGAACCGGAAGTCGTTGGACGGTGAGACGAACGACCATCCATTGCCACCGGGCTGGAATCCAAACTCCGGGTCGAGCCCTCGATCGACCGGGAAGCAGGTGGCGAAGATGTCGACCTCAGATGGCGTTGCGCCGACGCGAGCCTTGACACGCGCGATCTGGCCGAGGTTGATCGCTTTCTGGTAGACAACCAGCCGTTCGAGCTCGACCATGCCAATCGAGATCGGCATCAGCGCGTACGATTGCTGGATCGCCGGGTTGGTGAGTATCGCGTGCGCGACCATCTCCAGCGACTCCGGAAGTGGCTCGACAGTCGCATCGTCGGCCGACCCAGCTTCCATGGATTCGAGCTGCCGAACGTGATCATTTGCAGCCCGCCAGTCCCGCGCGAGCGAAGCGCGATCCGCGTCAGCACCGCCAGCCGTGAGGCTCGTGATGAAGCCGAGGTACTCCTGAAGAGGCGGCCGGCCGGTCAGGAAGATGTGGTCGTCAGTGGTCTGCTGTTGTGAAACCGGGAGCATTTGAGCTCCTCCCTTCGGTTCGTGGCTGCGGCGATTGGCCGTCGCCGAGCAGCCGGGTCAGAGCCACCGAAGGTAGGGCTAGCGTCGGACGGAACCCGAAAAGGCTTGGGCCGCACGGCGGCCACCGTGCGGCCCCGATTCTGACCGCTGTCGCTACCCCGAAGGAAGCAGACAGCCGGAGTCTAGGCGCGCGGTTCGGACGGTGGTCGATGTAGTCGCTAGTCGTCGACCGCGTGCGGAGACACGACGCGAACCGGGGTAACAGTTAGCCGATCTTGGGGTAGCCGCTCATCGGGGCACCGCAAAGAGCGCATGAAAGAGGGCCCAGCGGGTTTCGGTGGACCCTCAGCTATCGGTGCGTACACGAGCCGCTCCGTCACCCGGAACCGCCTGAGCCGCGTCGGTGTACCTCCTTCCGGTCCTCCTTCCGACGGAGGAGGGCATGGTGACTCCAGTCGGGCATGAGCCGCCAAACTTCCGGTCAGATCAAACCCCGACGCAGATGCTCCTATTCTTACTGTGGAGAAGCGATCGGCGTTTCCGCGTCCCGCTGAGCCTGTCAGGAGTGCAGGGCGGAGCGGCGTACGCTCGACCGCGGCGGTAACGACGCGGCGGGCCAAAGCCTGGAGGTACGCGCTCTCGGCCGTCATCGGTTCGGCTTCGTGGCCACGAGGTGTGCGCTTGCCATGCGCCACTCGCCGCGTCCCTGCTCGACGAGTGGGGCGCAGGTGGGTGACCAGGTGTTCGCGCTCCGCGGGTGTTAAGGCCTGTTCGATCGCTTCGGCGATGGTTGGAATGTTGGGGTTGCCGGAGCTGTTGAGGAAGCCCTCCCAGGCGCGCGGTTCTGCAGGCTTGATCTCGGCGTCGAGGTAGAGCTCGATCGGGAAGAAGCCGGTTTCTTCGGCGAGGTGGATGAGGTCGCGCTCGTCGAAGTCGAGCATCGGGTCGGAGTCACGAGGCTGGAGGGTTTCGTACACGGCGCGCAGCTTGTCGCCGATGTCGCCCAACGGCGCCAGGTCGTACCCCGCCCATGTGTTGGCGGTGCGGAGCGCGAACCGATTGATCGGCTCGAACAGTGAGATCCGTTCGCCCGGTCGGAGCACGCGGGCGAACTCCGCGAACGCGGTGCGCTTGTCGGCGACGTAGATCAGCACCGAGCGGGTGGTGACGACGTCGACCGAGGAGTCTGCGATCGCGTCGAGCTTGTCTGCCGACGCGTTGACGAACTCGCAGCGGTCGAGGAGCCCGAGGTCGGCTGCAGCCTCACGGCAAAAGGCCAGTAGGTCGTCGGAGATGTCGCTGAAGATGACCCGCGCGGCGCCACGTTCCAAGGCGCCGAATGCGATCAAGCCCTCGCCACAGCCGACATCGAGCAGCGTCTCACCCTCGGCAAGCCGCGCGAGGTCGAGGACCTTGTCGCGCCGGGCCGATAACTGTGCGAGGAACCGCTGCCGCGTTGCCGGGTCGCCGCCGAAGCGGCGAACCGCGAGCCACTCGGCCCACCTGTCACGGGTCTCCGTCATGCGTCCCGCCCAGGATGCCGCCTCAGGGCGGCTCGTCGCAATCGGCGATGGTGCAGCACTCGGCACTGACATGGCGCCGACACGCGGCCGACACGGAGCTTACTTTGCTGGGGTCTTGTAAATCTTGCTCGCCCGGCTGTGATTTTTCGGGGGTCAAAAGCGCCTGTCTATGTAGGAGGAGTCTCTCGGCCTGTCACTTCCGGGACGGCGAAGTGGCTTCTCTGTAGTGGGAGGTGCGGTCGACCCGACCGCACCATGACTTGAACCTGGCTCCTCTGCCGGCCCCGAGTGAACTGGGAAAGCGAACCGAGATCACGTTGTTGGAGCCGCGCTTTGCGCGGCTGAGTGAGGAGCAGCGCCGCGAGGCGGTGGCGCTGCTCGCCGACCTGTTGCTGGACGCGGCGCGCAGGCGTGCCCGCGTTTCCGGCAGCGCTTTGGATGGCGTTATCGGCGGCGCTTCCGGCAGCGTCGTCCCGTTTCCGGAGAGGCGCGGGAAGGCGCGCCGTTGCGCGTGATGCGGCCGATGCGAGGCGCCGACATAAGAGGGTCAATGTCTGATTCTTCTTCGCTATCTGCGCGGGAGGCGCGGCCGGTGCGGGTGAGCGCGGAGCGGGTGCTCGAGCAGGCCCGGCATCTGACCGAGCGTGACCGGGAGATCGCGATGGTGCTGTTCGAGCAGCAGGTTCTGACGACGGATCAGCTTGAGCTGTTGTTCTTCTCGTCGACGCGTCGGGCGCAGGATCGGCTGCTGTACCTCTATCGCCATCGCGTGCTCGATCGCTTCTATTCGTCGGCACCGTTTGGCCTGGGGAAGCCACAGGCGCGATGGCTCCTCGACGAGGCGGGAGCGATCCTCGTCGCTGCCCGGCTCGGCGTGGAGCGGAAGAAGCTCGGCTGGCAGCGCCGCGACGACTGGGGTTCGCATCCGCAGCTCGCACACCGGCTGGAGACCAACCGCCTTGTCACCGACCTGGTCGCCGCCACCTTCCCTGACCCGACCGTGGGGGTGACGTGGTGGGCGGGACCGGCGCAGGCGGCCCGCTGCTTCGACGTCCATCCCCACCTTCCGTCGCCGCGGCCGGACGCCGGCTTCGAACTCCAGTGCGCCGCGGGGTCGATCGAGTGCTACCTGGAGTGGGACCGGGCGACCGAGACGAAGCAGCGGCTGCGGGACAAGCTGCGCGCATACCTGGGTGTGCACGAAGTGTGGGAGTACAGCGAGTGGCCGCCGCTGAACCTCCTCGTCGTCGTTCCGACCGCCGCCCGGCTTGCCACCCTCGAAGCCGCGCTCGCCGACCTGCGCGACCACCCCAAGCGGTACCCGTTCTTCACCGCCTGGGGTCTGTACGCGGCCACGGCTGAGGACCTCGCCCGGGGGCCGCTCGCCCCGGTCTGGTGGCCGCTCGCCGACCGCGGCCCGGTACGCGCACTCAATCAACTCGCACCCCGTGGCCCGGCGGCCGATCGTGGGGCGGCGCTCGGCCGCCGCTGGCGGCACGACCGCCCCGACTTCTGGCCCCGGCTTTCGCCCCTCGGCCGCGCCCCAGCCGCCAAGCGCGAAGCCGACTTGCGTCCGGCCGGGATCGCTGGCTTCATGGACGATCCAGAACCCGACGAGGAGGGGTCATGGTGATGACGACGACGCCCGTTCGTTCCATGCGTTCACTCCATGCGTTCACTCATGGAGTGAACGGGGCGAGCGCCCGCAAGCCCGCATCGGGAGCGGCGATGTCGCCTGGGTCCGGACGCCGACTACATGCACAGAGAGACCAGGAACTGAATCCATCCCACGGCAACGCCGGAGCAGCAGCTCGCGCGGGCGCTGACCGCGCGACCGCGAAAGGAGAGCCCTGGCGCTGACGCGCGTTTGCATCTACACCCGCATCTCGACCGACGAGGAGACCCAGCCGACCTCGCTGCACTCGCAACGTGAACGGCTCGAGGCGTTCTGCAAGGCGCAGGAGGGCTGGCGGATCGTCGCCCACAAACAAGATCAGGCAACCGGGACGAAGCTTGATCGCCCCGGCTTGCAAGCCGCGCTCGACCTCGCGCGCTCGGGCGCGATCGACATGCTGCTTGTCTACCGCGTTGACCGCTTGAGCAGGAAGGTGCGGCAGCTCGCGCAGCTGACGGAGGAGCTCGACGCGCTCGACGTCGTGCTCAAATCAGCGACGGAGCCGTTTGATACCGGTGCGGCGGCGGGGCGGATGATGCTGCAGATGCTGGCCGTGTTCGCCGAGTTCGAGCACGCCACTATCGTCGACCGCATCAGCGCAGGCATTGAGCGGCGCGCGAAGGAGGGCCGCTGGTTCGGTGGGCGGCCACCGTTCGGGTACACGTTCTCTAGCGAGGAGCGCGTGCTCGTCCCCGACCCGGTGAAGGCACCGGTCGTCCGCCGTGTGTTCGACCTGTACGCGCGCAAGCGGCTCGGCACGAGAACGATCGCGCAACAGCTGCGCGACGAAGGCGCACCCGCACCCTCTGCGGGGTGGGGTCATCCGGCGGTGCACTGGATCATCAACAACCCGACCTATGTCGGGAAGATCCGCTGGCGCGACAAAGTGTTCGACGGCGTGCATGAGCCGTTGGTTGACGAGTTCACGTTCGTGAAGGCGCAGGCGATCATGCGCGAGCGCGGCGAGCACGCCAAGCGGCGCGGCAACGCCTCCGACTTCTTGCTCTCCGGCCTGCTGCGCTGCGGCAAGTGCGGCAAGGCGTACATCGGCATGAGCGCCAACGGCAACGGCGGCCGCTACCACTACTACGCCTGCACCGGCCGCCAGAAGTACGGACCGAAAGCCTGCACCGGCGAACGCCTCCCACGCGACAAAGTCGATGAAGCAGTGCTGCGCCAGCTCGTCTCCATCTACCGCGACAAGGACATCGTCGCGGACGCCATCACCGACGCGAACGCCGAGGCCGAGAAGCGCCGACCCGAGTTCGAGCAGCGGCTCGCATCGATCGGCGCCGAGATCGGTCGTGTCGAACAGTCCCTGGAGCGCTACTACGAGGCCTTCGAGCAGGGCAAGCTCTCACCCGAACGCTGCGAAGACCGGCTCACCCGCCTCCAAGCGCGCCTCGACGACCTCCACGCCCAGGAAGCCGAACTCGCGCTCGCCGCGCCGGACGAGGCGACACAGGCGCCGACGCCCGCCCTTGTCGCCGAAGTCGCCGACCTGCTTGAAGCCGTGGTCGAGGAAGGCGACCCGCAGAAAGCCAAGGCGCTCCTCCGGCTCCTGATCGACGAGCTGCGCGTCAACGGCCGAGCCGAGATCCTGCCCACCTACCGGCTCGTCACGCCCGAGGTTTGCGCAATGTCCGAAAAAGTGGAGGCGGCGGGAATCGAACCCGCGTCCGCAGCCGCACCGGTTGAGCATCTACAAGCGTAGGCTGCCCTTTGATTTCGCCCGCCGGCCGGAGTGCAGCCGCCCTACCGACGCGCTAGCCATCCTTTCTTGTCGCGCTCCGGGCGATTGGCTCTCCCTCGGCGCCGAGCCCGTTCGTTGGCGCCACCTCCGAACCACGGGCCCAACTCGGAGGGGCGTCGCCTACTAGCTCTTATGAACTAGGCGGCGAGTGCGAGATCACGAGGATTCGCATTTGTTGTTTGCCGGTGGATTTACGAGGCCAACCGGCGACCTCGGCTTGCAGCTCATCCGGATGGATCGACCACGTCGAAACCAGGTCGCCCCCGTATGTTCGTTTCGTCTCGAAGTCTAGCGGCGACTCTTGAGCTCGCGTTCGATTTGCCGCTTCGCGTCGCGCGACGCGATGTCGCGCCGCTTGTCGTGCAGCTCCTTGCCACGCGCGAGCGCAAGCTCGACCTTCACGCGCCCGTCCTTGAAATAGATGCGCGTCGGAACGATGGTGAGCCCCTTCTCGCGCAACTGCGCGTTCAGGCGATCGATCTCGCGGCGATGCAAAAGGAGCTTGCGCTGCCGGTCGGGCTCGTGGTTCGCGCGGTTGCCTTGGTGGTACTCGGGGATGTGGAGGCCGACGAGCCACGCTTCGCCCTCGCGCACGTCCGCGTACGCCTGCTGCAGCGTCGCCTTGCCGTCGCGTAGCGCTTTCACCTCGGTGCCGGTGAGGACGAGGCCTGCCTCCCAGCGATCGAGCAGGTGGTACTCGTGGCGCGCGCGCCGGTTGTCGACGATGAGCTTCTCGGCCATTAGCGACGCCCGGCACGGTAGCCCCGCGCCATGAAGCAGCGGTCGCAAAGAGAGGCCCACGGCGCAGTCCGCGCGCCACAGGCGCGACAGCGGCCGATCGACGGATCGTCGATCTCCGCCCGCAGCTCGGCGACGACGCGTCCGGCGGCTGCCTCCTCGAGCGCAGCCGCGCGCTCGATTGTCACGCCGGCGACGCCGGGATACTGCAGGGCGAACCAGCGCAGGATGGACGCCTCGCGTGCCGCCCACTCCGCTTCCTCCAGCCGCGCGGTGTCGAGGCGGCGCGGGTCGAGCAACCAGCCGAGCATCGTCTTCTGCGCCGTGTCGCCGGCGAGCGCGCATGCAAGCGCGCCGAGCAGCGGCAGGCCGTCCTCGTCGATCGGCGCCTGCATGAGCTTCCACACGTCCGCGAGCTCGAGCTTGCGGCGCGCGTGACGCAGCGCGTCGCGAACCGCGTCGAGGCGCGCGAGCAGCGGCTGGATCGACTCGACGGTGAGCCAGCCGTCGACGCTCCAGTAGCGCAGCGCAGCGTGACGCCATGCATGCAGCGCGGGCTCGATCTCGTCGACGCGCGCAACGTTGAGATCGGAGAGCTGCGGTCGCAATCGCCCGGTGTCGACGACGCGATAGCCCAAGTGGCCGCCGGGCAGCTCGACGTGCGGCGTCAACGCCCCGCGCACGAGCTCGGGATCGGGATACGCCCACGGCACGCCGGTGAGCACGCCGACGTGACCGCGCTCGTGGAAGCCGAAACGGCCCGCGCGCCCAGCAATCTGCGCGATCTCCCACGACTCGAGATCGCGACGCTCGCGACCGTCGAACTTCTCCGTCTCGGCGAAGAGCAGCGTCTCGCACGGGAGGTTCACGCCGTGGCCGAGCACGTCGGTCGCGGCGCAGACTTCCGCCGCCCCGGAGATGAAGCGCTCGATCTCCTCGCGACGGGACGCGAGCGGCATCGCCCCATACAGCACCGCGACGCGTCCCGGGTGCAGCTGGTTCAACTCGCCGGCGAGGCCGATGACGGCGCGGCGGCTGAACGCGACGACGACGGTTCCGGGAGAGAGGCCGGCGATGCCGCGCTTGCCGATCCAGTCGAGCGGCGCCTTCCGCTCGAAGAAGCGCACCTCCGCATGCGGAAACGCGTTGCGCACGAGCGGCAGCGCTTCAGTCGCACCGAGCAGCAAGACGTGCTTGTACTCGCCGCCGAGCAGCAGGCGCGTCCACGCCGACCCGCGCTCCTCGTCTTCCGCCCACTGCACCTCGTCGAGGACGAGCGTCTCGCCGTGGAGAGGCGCCATCTCCGCAGTGCAGCAGACGATCGGCGCAGCCGGATTGACGCGCTCCTCGCCGGTTACGAGCCCGACGCGCTCGTCGCCGAGCTCGGCGGAGAGCCGCCGGTGCGCCTCCTGCGCGAGCATGCGCAGCGGCGCGGCGTAGACGCCACGGCCCGTCTCGACGAGGAAGCGGAGCGCGTCATGGGTCTTGCCCGAGTTCGTCGGGCCGAGGTGCGCGATCACCGTCTCCGGCTCGACGCGGCGCTGCGGGAGGCGGACGGTCAGCTCGGAGACCGGCTTGCGCCGCGGCTGCCGTGCGCGGTGCCGGTCGCTGCGGCTCGGGCGTTTTTGGCGATCGTGGCGTCCGCGGGACATCCGTCCCACGGTAACCGCGCTAGCTCTTCGGATGCCCGAGCGCAGCGAGCGCGACCGCGAGAGCCTCGTCGCCCTGCGTGCTCGGATCGTCGACCACGTGCACCTGCGGGACGACGCCCCGGCTCGAGATGTCCTCGCCGAGCGGCGTGTAGTAGTGCGCGACTGTCAGCTCGAGCGCGTCGCCGTTGGCGAGCGGATCGACGGCCTGGACGAGCGCCTTGCCGTACGTCCGCTGGCCGATGAGCGTTGCGCGATGGTTCTCGCTCAGCGCGGCGGCGACGATCTCCGCCGAGCTCGCGGTGTAGCGGTCTACGAGGACGACGAGGGGCAGCTTCGTGATGACGCCCGGGCTCGCGCGGATCACCCGCAGCGGCTGATGCGCGCCGATTACCGAGACGATGACCCCGTGGTCGAGGAACAACGACGAGACCGAGACCGCCTGCTGGAAGAGACCACCGGGATTCCCGCGCAGGTCGAGCACGAGACCTTTGGCGCCGGCGCTCTGCAGCCGCTTCACCTCATGTGCGAGAACGGGCGCCGCGCCGAGATTGAACGTGCTCAGGTGCAGGACGCCCAAGCGCTGGCCGCCGAAGGACACGAGCCGCGCCACGACCGTCGGTGCATGCACGACCGCGCGCGTCACCGTGAGCTCCATGCTCTGTCCCGCGCGGAGCAGATCGAGCCGCACGCGCGATCCCACCGGCCCGGTGAAACGCTCGAGCACCTGTGCAATACCGAGATGCGCGACGTGCTGGCCGTCGACCGCGACGATCGTGTCGCCGACGCGGATGCCTGCGTCACTCGCCGGCCCTCCTTGGCGCAACGATGCGACGACGAGCCCGCCCGAGGCCGGCAGCACGCCGACGCCGATCCCGGAGTAGCTCGACGCCGTCTCGTGCTCGAGCAGCTTGTACTCGGACGCGCCGAGATAGGCGGTGTACGGATCGCGAAGGGCCGAGATCATCTCGCCGACCGAGTGGAGCCCGAGGACACTCTGCGGCAGCGACCTGTAGTAGCCCGCGGCGAGCGCCTCGCGCACCTGGTCGACGAGCAGCGGCGTCGCCGTCTGGTTCGTCTTCCGCTGCCCCTGGGCGAGCTCGAAGCCCGCGACGAGAGGCACCGTCAGGGCGACCGCCAAGACCCCGAGGACGAGAGGACGCCGCATCTGGACCGCGGCAGCATACGACCCTTTGGGTCGATTCGCTAGAGGAGATTCAGACCTGGAGGAAGCGGCGGAGCGTGAGGGCCGATCCGGCTGCGCCGAGCAGGAGCCCGGCCCCGATCAAGGCCAGCGCGTTGAGCGCGAACGGCAGGGCGTGCACGTCCGACCCGCCCCCGATGTGCGGGAGGATCGACGGCAGAGCGACCGCCTTCCCGATGACGAGAAGGATGACGGCAAGGATCGAGCCGACGAGGCCGCAGAGTAGGCCCTCGAGCATGAACGGCCCGCGGATGAACCAGTTCGTCGCCCCGACGAGCTTCATGACCTCGATCTCCCGCCGCCGGGCGAAGATCGAGAGCCGGATCGTGTTCGCGATGAGGAGCGTCGACGCGGTCACGAGCAGGACGACGGCCACGAGGAAGACGATCCAGATCACCTCCGCGATCGTCAGCACGCGGTGCGCCGTCTGCGCGCCCCACGTCACGCCCTGGGCCGCCGGCTGTTCGACGCCTGGATAGTTCGCGGCGCGGATCTTCGCACCCAGCATCGGCGTGTACTCGCCCTTCGTCGGCGTCACGACCCACGCGTCGGGAAGCGGGTTCGAGGGCAGCGGCGTCTTGTACAGCTGCGGGAACTCCTTGCGCATCTTCGCCTCCGCGGCCGCCTTCGAGACGAAGACGACGCTCTTGACGCGCGAGTCGAGCCTGATCTGCTGGCCGACAAAAGCCTCCTGCTCCTGCGTCGCGCTCGCGGCGAAGTAGACCTTCACCTGCAGCTCCCGCTTGATGTGGTTGCTCCACGACAGCACCCAGCTGCCGAGCGCGATGAAGAGGCCGAGCAGGAACATCCCGATGAGAACGGTGATCGTCGCGGCGAACGTCGTCGAGACGTTCGCGCTGATCGACGACCAGGCCTCGGAGAAGAGCAGGCGGACGCGGCTGAAGCTCATTCGGAGGCGTATCCCCCGCGCCGCTCGTCACGCGAGAGCTTGCCGTCCTCGAGCGCGATGACGCGCTTGCGCATCTTGTCCACCATCTCACGATCGTGCGTGACCATGAGGATCGTCGTGCCGGCGCGGTTGATGCGATAGAGCAGCTGCATGATTCCGATCGACGTGTCCGGGTCGAGGTTTCCCGTCGGCTCGTCGCAGACGAGCAGCGGCGGATGGTTGACCACGGCGCGCGCGATCGAGACGCGCTGCTGCTCGCCGCCCGACAGCTCGTCGGGGAACGAGTTCATCTTGTGCGCGAGGCCGACCATGTTCATGACCTCGGGCACGTTGCGCCGGATCATCGCCCGGCTCTCGCCCTGCACCTTCAGCGCGTAGGCCACGTTCTCGGCCGCGCTCCGGCTCGGGAGCAGCTTGAAGTCCTGGAAGACGCAGCCGACGTTCCGGCGCAGCAGCGGCACCTTGCCGTGCTTTAGCCGGCCGAGATCGCGGCCGCCGACGATGATCCGGCCGCCGGTCGGCTCGATCTCCTTCAGCAGGAGCTTCACGAGGGTCGACTTGCCCGACCCGGACGCGCCGACGACGAAGACGAAGTCGCCCTTCTCGATGATGAACGAGACGTCGTCGAGCGCGGTGACGTCCGGCTCGTAGACCTTCGTCACGCTCTCGAACACGATCATCGCGCCCGCGCCGGGGGCGGCGGACGGCTGCTGGGGCTCCGCCTCGGGCTCGTCGACCACGGCGGGGAGCTCTGTTTGGAGATCTGTCACGTTGTCTGCACCGGGGGTCGAAGCGTCGGGCAGAGCCGCCGCCGCACAGGTTCAGGAGGCTCAAGTCTAGCCGACCGTTCGGCGGACTAGCTCCCGTTTCCTGCCGCTTGCAGGAGATAAGCCCGGATGAAGCCGTCGAGGTTCCCGTCGAGGACGCCCTGCGCGTTCCCCATCTCGAAGTCGGTCCGGTGGTCCTTCACGAGCTGGTAGGGGTGGAGGAAGTAGCTGCGGATGGCGTTGCCGCCGAAGCCCATCGTCACGCCGCCGCGCTCGCGGGCCAGCTCGGCCTCGCGCTCCTCCTCTTGCTTCTCGGCGAGACGCGACCGGAGGATCTTCAGGGCCGTCTCCTTGTTCGAGGACTGGCTGCGCTCGTTCTGGACGGAGACGACGATGTTCGTGGGCAGATGCGTGATGCGGACCGCGGAGTCGGTCTTGTTCACGTGCTGGCCGCCCGCGCCCGACGAGCGGAACGTGTCGATCCGGAGGTCGTCGTCGTCGATCTCGACGGCAACGTCGTCTTCGAGCAGCGGCGCGACGATGACCTGCGCGAAGCTCGTGTGCCGCCGATGGGCGGAGTCGAACGGCGACAGCCGCACGAGCCGGTGCTTGCCGCGCTCGGCCTTGAGGATCCCGTACGCGTTGTCGCCGCGGACGGTGAACGTCGTCGACTTGATCCCGTACTCCTCCCCCGGGCTCGTGTCGAGTACCTCGGTCTTGAAGCCGCGGTTCTCGGCCCAGCGCAGGTACATGCGCAGGAGGATCTCCGCCCAGTCCTGTGCGTCGGTGCCGCCGGCGTCCGCCTGGATCGTGACGACCGCGTCCCCGGCGTCGTATTCGCCGCTGAAGAGCGCGTCCTCCTGCAAGCGCTCGAGCTCGCTGCGCAGCGGCGCGATCGACGCCTCCACCTCGTCGGCGAGCCCTTCGTCCATCGCGACGAGCTCGCGCGCGTCGTTGTACTCGCGCGTCAGCCGGTCGTACCGGTCGAGACGGCGCGTCAGCCGCGCGTGCTCGGCGGAAACGGCGGCTGCGTGTTGCTGGTCGTTCCAGAATCCGGGCGCCCCGAGCTCTTGCTCAAGGGCGGCGATGCGCGTCCGAAGCGTTACCGGGTCAAAGGTAACCACGGACCCAGTCGAGCTGGGCCCCGATCTCCTCGAGCTGCTCGGGCAGCGACTTGTCGGGCTGGTCGGCCATCGCGGAGGCGATGGTACCGGCGGTCAAGTCCGCAACCTGGTTGAAACCAGGTTGCGGGACATGTCTAGCAACCTGGTTGCGGGACGTGTCTCTTACGTCACGCGCCGTGGCAGCGCTTGAACTTCTTGCCGGAGCCGCACCAGCACGGGTCGTTGCGGCCGATCTTGTCGTGCGCGCTGCCCGTCTGGACGGCGACCGGCGAGAGCGCGAGCCCACCTCCGCCGCCGGCTGCCGCAATCGCGTCCGCGCCGGCTGAGGTCTCGTGCTCATACGTCAGGTTCCCGTTCGTCTGCTGCTGCGCGAGCTCCTGCTGCACCTCGTCGGGCGCGAGCTCGGCGTGGAAGAGATGAAGAACGACCTCGGCGCGGATCGCGGCGCCGAGCCCGGTGAACATGCGCTCGCCCTCGGCGGTGTACTCGACGAGCGGATCCTTCTGTGCCATCGACCGCAAGTGCACGCCCTCGCGGAGGTAGTCCATGTTCTCGAGGTGCTCGCGCCAGCGCACGTCGACGACCTGCAGGATGACGAAGCGCTCGAGCTCGCGCATGAGCTCCGAGCCGAACTCCTCTTCCTTCGCCTCGTACTCGTCGCGTGCGTCGCTGCGGAACTCCTCGATGAGCGTCTCGCGCGAGATCTCCTTGAGATCCTCGCGTAGCTCCTTTGCCGTGATCTCCGTCTGATAGAGCCCGGCCATCGCGTTCGTCAGCGCTTCGAGATCCCAGTCGTTGCCGTACTCCTCCTGCGTGAACTGATTGACGGTGTCCTCGACGACGTCGTCGATCCACAGCTTCACCTGCTCCGACATGTCCTCGCCTTCGAGCACCTGGCGCCGCTGCTCGTAGATCCGACCACGGTGGCGGTTGAGGACGTCGTCGTACTTCAGGACGTTCTTGCGCATGACGAAGTTCTGTTCCTCGACCTTCTTCTGCGCGCCCTCGATCTGCCGCGAGAGGATCTTCGCCTCCATCGGCTGGTCGTCCGGGATCTTGAAGCGCTCCATGATCCCCTTGATGCGGTCGCCGGCGAAGAGACGCACGAGGTCGTCCTCGCCGGAGAGGTAGAAGCGCGTCTCGCCGTCGTCGCCCTGGCGTCCGGAGCGGCCGCGCAGCTGGTTGTCGATGCGGCGCGACTCATGACGCTCGGTGCCGAGCACGTACAGGCCGCCGAGCTCGAGCACACCCTCGCCGAGCTTGATGTCGACGCCGCGGCCGGCCATGTTCGTTGCGATCGTGACGGCGCCGCGCTGGCCGGCGTCCTTGATGATCTCGGCCTCGCGCGCGTGCTCCTTCGCGTTCAGGACGTTGTGCTTCACGCCCTGTCGCGTGAGTAGCTGCGAGAGGTATTCCGAGGTCTCGACTGCGATGGTGCCGACGAGCACGGGCTGGCCCTTCTCGGCGCGCTCCTTGATGTCGCGCGCGACGGCGAGGAACTTGCCTTCCTTCGACTTGAAGACGAGGTCCTGCTGGTCGGCGCGTGCCACGGGGACGTTCGTAGGGATCTCGACGACGCTCAGGTTGTAGATCTCGACGAACTCCTTCTCCTCCGTCTTAGCGGTGCCGGTCATGCCGGCGAGCTTCTCGTACAGGCGGAAGTAGTTCTGGAGTGTGATCGTCGCCAGGGTCGTGTGCTCCTCCTGGATCTTCACTCCCTCCTTCGCCTCGACCGCCTGGTGCAGGCCCTCGCTCCAGCGGCGGCCCTCCATGATGCGGCCTGTGAACTCGTCGACGATCTTCACCTCGTTGTCCTGGATGACGTACTCGTCGTCGACGTGGTACAGCGCCTGCGCCTTCAGCGCCTGCACGAGATGGTTGACGAGCTGGGAGTTCTGCGGCGCGTACAGGTTGTCGATCCGCAGCGCGCGCTCGACCTTCGCGACGCCCTGCTCGGTGACGCCGACGGTCTTGTGCTTCTCGTCGAATTCATAGTCGGCGCCGGCGGCTTCGGCCGCGCCCTTCGGGTCGCCCGGATGCGACTGGTGTGGGATGAGCTGCGCGGCGACGCGCGCGAAGTCGTAGTAGAGCTGCGCAGCGACCTCGGGCTCGCCCGAGATGATGAGCGGCGTGCGCGCCTCGTCGACGAGGATCGAGTCGACCTCGTCGACGATCCCGAACGCATGGCCGCGCTGCACGACGCCGTCGAGCGACACCGCCATGTTGTCGCGCAGGTAGTCGAAGCCGAACTCGGAGTTCGTCCCGTACGTGACGTCGGCCTGGTACGCGTCGCGGCGCGGCTCGAACGGCATCATGTTCTCGATCGCGCCGGTGCGCATCGCGAGCGCATCGAATACGGGCAGCGTCCACTCGCGGTCGCGCTTGGCGAGGTAGTCGTTCACGGTGACCAGGTGCGTTCCGCGTCCGGCGAGGCCGTTGAGGTACAGCGCCTGGACGGCGACGAACGTCTTGCCTTCGCCGGTCTTCATCTCGGCGATGTCGCCTTCGTGGAGGACGATGCCGCCCATGAGCTGGACGTCGAAGAGACGCACGCCCATCGTCCGCTTGAACGCCTCGCGCACGGCCGCAAATGCCTCGAAGAGCAGCTCGTCGAGCGACTCGCCGTTCTCGATGCGCTGCTTGAACTCGGCCGTCTTCGCGGCGAGGTCGGCGTCGGAGAGCTTCTCGAAGTCGGGTTCGAGCGTTCCGATGTAGGACGCCTGCTCGCCGAGCCGCTTGAGGCGCCGGCCTTCGCCGACGCGCAGGACCTTCTCGAATTGCCCGAGCTGTTGCGCCATCTCTGAGACCTAGGGTACCCGGCCTCAGAGAGCCGAGGCTTTGACCTCCCAGAGGTCGCCGTCGAGCCGTTCCGCGTGCACCGAATAGTCACGACCTTCGCGGGCTCCGCGCTCCTCGAGCTCTCGGACACTGCCGAAAACGCGGATGCCGTCGGCCTTCAGCTCGGTGTCGTCGGCCGTGTGCGTGACGTCGAGCGTGTCGCCGTCGGGCGTGTTCTGCAGCTTCATGACCTCGATGCGCCGCGCCTGCACCGCCCACAGGTTGTCGCCCTGTCGCGCCGCTCGCGCACGGTACGGCGCCGGCAGCTCTTGTTCCACCGCAGCCGCAAACGGTTCGAGCGAGGTGTCAGGCCCGTCTTCCACGAGCAGCGATCCATCGGGTAGCGCAACGAAGGTCGCGCGGTCGCCTTCGACGTCGGGCACGTCGACCGTCACCGTCGCGTCCCACTCACGCGCACGCGCGATGCCGTGCACGCCCGTCTCCTGCCACGCGGGACGTGGATCGATCTGTTCCGGCTCGGCCTGCACGTCGAGCCCGCCCTCACGCGCGAGCCGCTCGTGCAGCGGCTCGCGCCGACCGAACAGGCCCACTACTCGATGTCGGTCTTGTCGACTGTGCGACGAGGCTCGATCTTCTTCTTGTCTCGCTCGGCCTTCACCTGCCGCAGCAGCTTCTGCGCGAGCTCGTGGATCGACGCCTTCATGTCGGCCGACGCCTCGCGCGCACGCAGGGTGTGGCCCTTGAGCCGAACCGTCGCCTCGGCGACTTGATTGTCGGCGATGGATGGATTCTTCTCGACCGTGAGCTCGACCTCCACTTCCGCGAGGTCGCTCAGCTGCTTGTTCAGCTTGCCCAGCTTGCGCTCGGCGTAGCTCCGGATCGAGTCGCTCACCTCGAGGTTCTTGCCCTTGACGTTGAGCTGCATCCTGCCTCCTCCTGCGCTACGCGCCTGAGTTTCTCCGTCGTTGTAACCCTACTGCCGGCATCTAAATCGCGCGTGTGAATGTGATGACGTCAATGCGCGCGGCGCCTGCCGCTCTCAGGGCCGACGCCGCCGCGCTTGCGGTGGCGCCGCTCGTGTACACGTCGTCGACGAGGAGAACCGTTCCCTTCAGGTCGTCATCGGCCCGGAACGCGCCGACGACGTTGCGCCGCCGTTCGGCGAGCGAGAGCCCGCGCTGGCGGACCGAGGAGCCGGTGCGAACGAGCCGCGGCTCGCACGGGAGCTGCCAGAGACGGGCGAGCGACTCCGCGAGCTGTGCGGCGGGATGATGGCCTCGGCGCAGCCGCCGCTCGCTATCCGCCGGAACGAAGGTCACGAGGTCGGCGCTCGGCGCGGCAAGGCGGTCGGCCACGACGGCCGCTGCCGCCTGCGCGAGCCGGCGCAGCCCGCGCTCCTTCCATGCCGCGACGACGCGACGCACTTCGCCCTCGTACGCAGTCGCCGCACGGGCGGTCGCAAACCCGAGCCGCCGTCCGCCGCATTCCCGGCAGCGCTGCACCGGCCACGCCGTCGGCGCGCCGCAGCGCTCGCACACCGGCGGCCGCAACGCCGGCAACCCACGCGCACACGCTTCGCACAACTGCGTCCCACCCTCGCGGCAGACGAGGCAGGACTGCGGCAGCACGAGGTCGAGCACTGTCCGACGCTAGCGCCGAAGGTGTCGCAGAAAGTGAAAGGAATGCGACCAGGTCGGGTCGCGACCTGGTCGCTGCCGTTTAGAGCGCCGAGATCTGTGCTTCCGCCTCGACGCGCAGCGCGTCGAGCTCGGCGAACGCCTCCCGCCACGTGTCGGTGGAGCGAAGGTCGAGCCCGAACGGCTCGAGCTGCGCGGCCGGCGACGCCGACCCGCCGAGGCTGAGGAACTCGAGATAGCGCGGCACGAACGCGTCCTGATCCTCGCGGTACCGGCGGTGGAGCAGCAGCGCAACGAGCGCGGCGAACGAGTACGCGTACGTGTAGAAGCGCACGTGGATGAAGTGCGGGATGTACGACCAGCCGACGCCGTATGCGTCGGGCACTGCGACAGCGTCGCCGTAGTAGCGCCTCTGCTCCTCGAGCCAGAGCTCGTCGAGCCGCTCCGCCGTCAATGCCTTTCCTTCTCCGCGCACCGCGTAGGCGCGCTGCTCGAAGCGCGCGAGCACTGTCTGCCGGTAGATCGCGGCGAACGCGTCCTCGAGTCTCGCGGAAGCAAGTGCTGCGCGCGTGTGCGCATCGGTCTCGGTCTCGAGCAAGAAGTCGTCTGAGAGCGACTGCGCGAACGTCGACGGCACCTCGGCGAGCGGGATGCCCTGCCGCGACGATAGCCACGTCTGCCGTTCGAGCGTGAACACGTCCTGCATCGCGTGGCCGAACTCGTGCGCAAGCGTGCTCACGTCGCGGAGCTGGTCGGTGTGGTTGAGCAGGATGTATGGGAGGACGCTCTTCGTCACGGGCGTGCAGAATGCGCCCGTCGGCTTGCCGGCGCGCGGCCCGGCGTCGACGTGCCCCGCGTCCAGGCAGCTCCGGAAGATCTCGGCGATGCGCGGCGAGAACCGGCCGAACGACGTGTCGACGATCTCGACCGCTTCTGCCCACGCAATCGGCCGGCCCTGCCCGATCGGCGCGTACTGGTCGTAGAGCTGGAAGTCGTCGATCCCGAGCGCGCTGGCCTTCGCGGTGAACCACTTGCGCGGGATGCCGTAGTTCTCCTCGGTCGCGGCCATCATCGCGTCGACCGTCTCGTCGTCGAGCTCGTTGTTCATGTTCGTCGGCTGCATCGGGTGCTGATAGCCGCGCAGGCGGTCTTGGCCGAGGCGGTCGCCGACGAGCGCGTCGTAACAGGCGCCCAGGACGTCGGTGCGCGGCTCGAGCCCCTCGAGCAACGCGGTGTGCGCGTCGCGGCGCAGCTCGCGCTCGGGGCGATAGAGGTACGACAGCAGCGTGCTCACCGTGTGCGGCGTCTCTCCCTCGCCGCCGTCGAACGGCACCTCGAGCGTCGCGACATGCCGGTCGTGGAGCGCCTGCCAGGCAGAGATCGTCGGAGCACGCGAGTTGACCGCCTGCTCCTCCGGCTCGCTCAGGACGTACGGCTTCTCGTCGCGCGCGACGCGCAACTTGTGCGCGTACGGGCCGAGCTCGGTCGAGCCGAGGAGCTTCTCGGCCACGTCGTCGACGAGCGCGATCCACTCGAGCGCAAGGAAGACGAGATCGTTCTGGACCTGCATGACGCGCTCGCGGGAGATCGTCGCGAGATCGTTCGCCTCGGCGTCGGTCGTGTCGAGCGCGAGCCGCAGCCGGAAATACGTCGTGAGCCGCGAGAGCTCTTCCTCGAGCGCGTCGGACTCGTCATAGAGCCTGCGCATCTCCGGCGCGTCGAGCTCCGCGACGCGCCCGCGGTAGCGCGACGCGAAGTCGGCTGCACGTGTAACGAGCTCATCCCAACCGGCCCGTGCGGCGTCGGCGCTCTCGCAGATGTCGCTGAGATCCCAGCGAACGTCCTCCGCCCGCGTCTTCGTGCTCGCCACTTGGGGCGGGACTCTACTCGTCGAGCGAATACGCGTGGCGCAGTGGCAGGCCGGCGCGGGCGCGCAGCACGTTGTCTGCCTCGAGCAACTGCGCCGGGTCGCCGACGTCGTGCCAGTCGCCGGCGAAACGATGCGCATAGACCGGCGCACGCGGGTAGAGCCACGCGACGTAGTTGCCCGGCTGGTCGGGGGGATTGCCGTCGTCGAGGTACCGCCGAATCAACGCCGCATGCTCGCGCGTGTACAGATACGTCGCGGTCGCGGCGAGCGTGCTCACCGGCGCCACAGGCTTTTCGACGAAGCCGATGACGCGCTCGTCCTCGTCGACTTCGACGACGCCGTAGAGCTTCGCGAGCTCGATGTCGCCGACGTCGTACACGGCGATGCAGCTGCCCGGCGCCTTAGCGCGCCAGTACGCGACGAACTCAGTGAGCGCGAAGTCGAAGAGGTTGTCGCCCGCGATGACGAGCAGGTCGTCGTCGAGGCCGGCCCGGTCTTGAACGAAGCGGATGTCGCCGATCGCCCCCACCCGGTCCGCGTTCGACGAGGTGCCGTCGTTGTGGACGCGCACCTCGGTCCCATCCGCCCACCGCTCGAAATTCGCCGCGAAACGCGCGTTTGTGACGAGATGGATCTCGTCGGCTTCGGTCGCGCGGAGCTTCTCGAGGATCCAGTCGACCATCGGCCGCCCACCGACCGGCAACAGTTGCTTCGGTACCGAGTCGGTGAGCGGCTGCAGCCGGGTCGCGTACCCGGCGGCGAGGATGATCGCTTTCATAGGCCCCGGTTCAGGATGAGGCTCGTCGACGGGGCGCGATCGGCGAGTGCGATGCAAGGACGCAGGGAGCGCCGATAGCAGCGGCTATCGGCGCGACCGAGGACGCAGCAGCGCGCCGCTGAGCGCGTTCCGGCGACTCAGCTCTCATTCTGAATCGGGGCCTCAAGTGCCTTCGTCCCAGGAGGCGAGGTAGTTGGCCTGTTCCTCCGTCAGCACGTCGATATCGATGCCCATCGTCGCGAGCTTGAGCCGTGCGATCTCGCGGTCGATCTCGTCCGGCACCGGATACACCTTCCGGTCGAGCTCGCCGGCATGTTGCACGGCGTACTCGAGGGCGAGCGCCTGGTTCGCGAACGACATGTCCATGACGAGCGCAGGATGGCCTTCCGCCGCGGCGAGGTTGACGAGCCGGCCGTCCGCGACGAGGTAGAGGCGGCGGCCGTCGGCGAGCGTGAACTCCTCGACGAACTCGCGGGCCATCCGTGTCTCGCCGGCGAGGTCGCGGAGCGCCGGGATGTCGATCTCGACGTTGAAGTGGCCGGTGTTCGCGAGGATCGCGCCGTCGCGCATGAGCTCCATGTGCTCGCGCGCGATGACGTGCTTGTCGCCGGTGGCGGTGCAGAAGATCTCGCCGATCTTCGCCGCCTCCTCCATCGTGAGCACCTCGAAGCCGTCCATGACCGCCTCGAGCGCGCGCATTGGATCGACCTCGGTGATGATCACGTGCGCGCCCATCCCGCGTGCGCGCGATGCCACACCGCGTCCGACCCAGCCGTAGCCGGCGATGACGAACTTCTTGCCGGCGATGAGAACGTTCGTCGCGCGGATGATTCCGTCGATCGTCGACTGCCCCGTGCCATAGCGGTTGTCGAACATGTGCTTCGTGAGCGCTTCGTTCACGGCGATGATCGGGAAGCCGAGCTTGCCTTCCGCCTCGAGCGCCTTCAGCCGGATGACGCCCGTCGTCGTCTCTTCTGTGCCGGCGATGATGTCGCCGAGCTGCTCGCGCCGCGCGGAGTGAAGCACGCCGATCACGTCGGCACCGTCGTCCATCGTGAAATGCGGCTTGTGGTCGACCGCCGCCTCGATGTGCGCGTAGTACTTGTCGTTGTCCTCGCCCTTGATCGCGAAGGTCGAGATGTCGTACTCCTCGACCAGCGCAGCCGAGACGTCGTCCTGCGTCGAGAGCGGGTTCGATGCGCACAGCACGACGTCTGCTCCGCCGGCCTTGAGCGTGCGCATGAGGTTCGCGGTCTCCGTCGTGACGTGCAGGCACGCCGAGATCCGGTAGCCGGTCAGCGGCTGATCGCGTTCGAACCGTTCGCGAATCGCCGCCAGCACCGGCATCTGCCGGTCGGCCCATTCGATCCTTCGCTTCCCCTCGCCCGCGAGAGCGAGGTCTTTGACGTCGTAGCGCTTCGTCGTTGCCATCGATTCCTTTCGTCAGGCGGCGAGGAGCCGCTCGTGCTTGCGCTGTTCCCATTCGACCCACGCGAGATCGTCGGCGCCGGCGAGCCAGCCGTCCACCGCACGCCTCAACTCGGGCTCGCGGCGCAGGCGCGCCGCAAAGACGAGATCGGAGAGCTCGAGCCGGAACCGGCGCCGGAGCTCGGCGAGCCCGCGGAGCTGGTTCAGCTCCCGGAGCCCGTAGAGCCGGTAGCCCGACGGCGAGCGGCGCGGGATCACGAGCCCGGCCCGCTCGACGTAGCGAAGCATCCGCGGCGACCAGCGCGTCTGCGCCGCCGCTTCCCCGACCGTGAGCCCGTCCACGGGACTACCTTAACACATCTGTGTCAGAGTGTGCTCGTCCCCTCGCGGCCGTATTTGTCCTCGAGCCGAACGACGTCGTCGAGCTGCGGGGTCGACACCTCGAGGATGGTCGTGTCCTCGAGCGCGGTGAGCCGGTGCACCGTCCCCGGGCGGAAGCGGAAGCAGGCGCCCGGGAGGATCACCTCGGTGTTGAGGATGCTCTGGCCCGCGTCGCCGAGCTCGAGCTCGGCCCGCCCGCTCTGGACGTACCAGCTCTCGTCCTTCTCGTTGTGGAACTGGAGGCTGAGCGAGTGGCCGGCGCGGACGAAGAGGATCTTGCCGACGTAGTCATCGGCGATCGCCCAGATGAGCTCGTAGCCCCACGGCTTCTCGACGCGCCGCGGCTCGAACGCCCACCGGTCGAGCCCTTCGAAGTTGGAGCTATCCAGACTCATGCGACGCGCCGCTTCGGCCGCCACTCGGGATGTGCGGCCATGAACTCCTCCGCGCGCCGCAGGTCCTTCGGCGTGTTCACCGTCAGCCAGACGCCATCGTGGCGATATCCCCGCAGCTTTCCCTCCTGCGCGAGCTCGGGGAACGTGCTCAGCTCGTGATCGCCGCGCTCGGGCAGTCGCACAAGCGCTTCCTCACTCAAGGCGTAGACGCCGGAGTTGACCCAGTCGGAGAGGAGCGGCGCCTCGCGGAACCCGGCGATCGAGTCGTCGGCCTGCAGGTCCACGACGCCGAACGGCGAGCGCACCTGCGTTACGACGACCGTCGCCGCCGCGCCGGAGCTGACGTGCTCGTCGACGAGCCGTGCAAAGTCGACGTCGAGCAGCTCGTCGCCGTTGAGGGCGAGCACCGGCCCTTCCTCACGCCGTCGCGACGCGGCGAAGCGCAGGCCGCCGCCGCGACCGAGCGGCTCCGGCTCGCCGACGGGCTCGATCTCCGCGCCGAGACCGCCGAGCGCGTCGACGAACGCCTCCTCCTGGCCCGCGCGGCACGCGACGATCACGTGCGTGACGCCGGCAGCGACGAGTCGCCCGACCGTGTAGTCCGCGAGCGGATAGCCGGCGACGGGAACGAGCGGTTTCGGCAGCCCCTGCGCCGCATCTCCCAGTCGCTCCGCCGAGCCGCCCGCGAGAAGGAGCGCTTCCACTACGCGGCCGACGCGTGCCGGGGGCGACCGACGCCCTCGTAGCGGAAACCTGCAGCCTGCGTCGCCACGGGATCGAGCAAGTTGCGTCCGTCGATGATGAGCGGGGTCGCCATCGCGTCGCGTAGCTCGGCGGTCGCGATGTCGCGCAGCTCCGGCCACTCTGTGACGATCACCGCCGCGTCGGCCCCGCGCACGGCGTCGAGCACCGAGTCCGACAGCTCGACACCCGCGAGGTCGTTCGGGCGCGCGACGGGATCCCAGGCACGCACTTCCGCGCCTTCGGCAAGCAGCCGGTAGGCGATCACGCGGCTCGGAGCTTCGCGCATGTCGTCGGTGTTCGGCTTGAACGCGAGGCCGAGCAGCGCAATTCGCTTGCCGCGGAGCGAGCCGAGATGCTTCTCGAGCTTCGACACGACGCGCCGCTTCTGCAGCTCGTTCACCTCCCACACCGCCTGTAGGAGCAGGAACGGATAGCCGGAATTGCCCGCGAGCTGCTTGAGCGCGGTCACGTCCTTCGGGAAGCACGATCCGCCGAAGCCGATTCCGGCGCGGAGGAAGTGCGGCCCGAGCCGATGATCGAGGCCGACGCCGCGTGCGACGTCGACGACGTCGGCGCCGACGAGGTCGCAGACATTCGCGATCTCGTTGATGAAGCTGATGCGCGTGGAGAGAAATGCGTTCGCGGCCAGCTTCACGAGCTCGGCGGACGGAACATCGGTGCGCACCATCTCGGTAGTGACGCCGGAGTGCAGCTCGACGACGCGATCGCCGTCGGCCGGGTCGAACGCGCCGACGACGAGGCGGTCCGGGCTCTTGAAGTCGGCGATTGCACTTCCTTCCGCGAGGAACTCGGGGTTCGACACGTACCCGACGCCCGTGAGCCCGCGCGCATCGAGGCGCGCGCGCACGTGCTCCCCGGTCCCGACGGGCACAGTGCTCTTCATGACGAGGACCGGCCTGCCCTCGAGGTTGTCGGGAAGCTCGTCGACGACCGACCAGACCGCGGCCAGGTCGGCATCGCCGGAGTACGTCGGCGGCGTGCCGACGGCGACGTAGATGAACTCGGCGCCGTCGACCGCCTCGGCCACGTCGAGGGTGAAGCGCAGGCGGTCCTTGTTGCGCGCGAGCACCTCGTCGAGCCCGGGCTCGTAGATCGGCACCTCCCCTGCACGCAGCCGCTCGATGCGCTCGGGAACGACGTCTCGGATCACGACGTCGTGGCCGAGGTCGGCGAAGCATGCGCCGGTGACGAGGCCGACGTAGCCGGCGCCGAAGATGCCTACCCTGGACACGCGCCTAGGTTACTTCGACAGCGGGTGAAGGCCCTTGGCGATCGCGAGCATCGTCTCGTTCGAGAGCTCGTCGCGCAGAGTGTTCACGACCCAGTAGCTCGCGTTCCTCTGGCGCAGGACAACCATGTGAATGCTCCCGCCAATTGTGAAGAGCGTGTACGAACGACCGCCGAACCGGTAGGTGCCGGTCGCATGGCGAAGGATCGGCGCGTCGGTCCAGTCGGTCTCGATCACCTGCCAGTAGATGTTCCCCGACACGTACGTGATCGCCAGCTCGCGCTTGTGCGGCACGACCGGAAAAACGCGAACCGGACTGTACGAGGTGAGCTGCGAGCTGCTCCCGATGACGGTCGGAAGCATGACCTTGAACGGCACCTGCTTGACCACCTGCTGGAGCGAGCTGAGCGTCGCGCCCGGATCAGTGCGCACCAAGGGAGCGGTGTGGACGGGCGTCTGAACCGTGTTGGCCGCCTGGTTCACGAGCTCGCCGCCGAAGCTCGTGCCCACCGCGACGACCGTGAGCGGGTTGCCGGCCTGCTGTGAGATCGCGGCGATCGCAGCAGGCAGCGGCTCGATGATCGTGTGCGGCCCGAATACCACCTTCAGCTGTGTCGCGGCCTGCTTCGCGTCCGGCTGGATCGCGTCGTAATAGATGTTCGTCGTCGAATACGTCTGCGACGGCGCGTCGGCGATCACCGTCGCCGGCAACTGCACGGTGTGGTAGCCGGCGAGCGCGAGCTTGTACGAGGTGTCGCGCGCAAGTCCGGCAATCGTCGTGCCGTTCAGAACGAGGGTCGAGATCTTGCTCGGGTCGAGCTGCGCAGCCTGCTTCGGCACCGTCGGCTTTCGTCCGAGCGCGGCCGCAGCGGCGCGCGTTGCGATCGTGACGTCGGGATGCTCGAACGTGTTAGCCGCTGCCTGAATGTCGGCTGGAGCAGCGATGAGCTCGGCATTGAACGGGCCGTACGGCTGCAGATTCGGGATGGTCTCGCGGAACAGGTGGCCGGGCGGCAAAAGCGACGCGAGCCCCGCGTACGACTCGACCTCGGAGAGCGTGAGCGCGCCGCCGCCCGCGCGCGCGATCTGAAGATTGCCTTTCATCGCGCCGATGAGCTTCGGGATGTCGAAGAGCGAGAAGCTGCTCGAGAACCGATCCTTCAACGCCTGGATGAAGAGCTGCTGGCGGGCGACGCGATAGAGATCGGAGTCGGTGTGGCGGTAGCGCACGTAGTCGAGCGCGTCCTGACCGTAGAGGAGCTGGTAGCCCGGCTGTAGGTCGATCGTCGCGAACCCGCCCGGGCCGCCCTGTGTGTTGAGGTAGCGCCGGTCGACGTCGACGTAGATCCCGTTCAACCTGTTGACGAGCAGCTTGAAGCCGTGGAAGTCGACCGTGATCACGTAGTTGATCGGGATGCCGGTCAGCTTCTCGACCGTGTCGAGAGAGCCGCGAGGGCCGCAGATCGTCCACGCCGTGTTGATGCGATCGGTGGTCGAAGCGGTGTCGGGATTGCAATAGATCGGCACGACCAGATCGCGGGGAATCGAAAGGAGCGAGAGCGTCTTGAGCTGCGGGTCGGCGCGAACGAGCATCATCGTGTCGGAGCGCGATCCCGATATACCGAAGCCGTGGGCGCCCGCACGCGCGTCGTACCCGATCACGAGAGCGGTTGCCGGAAACGACGGCGAGGGCACGCCCTGCAAGTCCTTCTCGGTGACGAGCAGCTGCTTCGTCTTCGGAGCGAACGCGTTGAGTGTCTCGTGGCCGTACAGATAAAGACCACCGGCGAGACCCGACGCGATAACGAGCAGCACGAGCAGGATCCAGCCGAAGACACGCGCCGCGAGCTTGCGTCGTGAGCGCGGTGGAGGCGGCGGCTGCTTGTAGCGCCGCACCTGTTCGAAGACGCCCGGCGGCAACACGGCGCGCCCGTTTCCGTTGACGGTCGCCGCGCGACCGATTCCTCTCTTGAGCGTCGTCCGCATGCGTAAGGCCGGCGCGCCTGCGGGCGCCCGGAGTCGAGAATAGCGGAGTGTTCGTCGCGGTTAGGCGGTGACCTTTGTGACGTCCGGCGCAGGCTCGTAACCGAGATTCGGGCGCAACCAGCGCTCCGCCTCGGCGACGGTGATCCCCTTACGCGCGGCGTAGTCCTCGACCTGGTCGCGGCCGACCCGCCCGACAGCGAAGTACTTGGACGCCGGGTTGCCGAAATACACGCCGCTGACGCTCGCCGCCGGCTGCATCGCGAACGATTCCGTCAGCGTGATCCCGAGCGTCTCCGCGCCGAGCAGGTCGAAGAGCTTGCGCTTCTCGCTGTGATCGGGACACGCGGGATAGCCGAACGCCGGGCGAATGCCGCGATAGCGCTCAGCGATCAGCTCCTCCTTCGGCAGCGGGGCGCCCGACTCGTACCACTCGCGGCGCGCGACCTCGTGCAGATACTCGGCGAATGCCTCGGCGAGACGATCGGCGAGCGCCTTGGCCATGATCGCGTTGTAGTCGTCGTGTTCCGCCTCGAAGCGCTCGGCGAGCTCGTCCGCGCCGAGACCCGCGGTGACGGCGAACGCGCCCACGTAGTCGCCGCTCGGCGCGACGAAGTCGGCGAGGCAGCGGTTCGTGCGCGAGTCGCCGTGCGCCGCCTGCTGGCGGAGGAAGCAAAAGCGCAACTCGTCGTCGACGATGACGTCGTCGCCGTCGGCGGACGCTGGCCAGAAGCCATAGACGCCGCGCGCGTGCAACAGCGAGTCGCGCTCGATCTCGTCGAGCAGCTTCTGCGCGTCGTCGAAGAGCTCGCGCGCGGCCGGCTCGTCGAGGATCGCCGGGAACTTCCCCTTCAGCTCCCACGCATGGAAGAAGAACTGCCAGTCGATGTACTCGCGCAGCGTTGCGAGATCCGGCTCGACGACGCGCGTGCCGCTGAACGTCGGCGTCGGTAGGCCGTCGAACGAAACGCGCTCGCGGTTCGCGCGCGCGTCCTCGAGCGGGAGCAGCGGCTTGCGCTCCTTCTCGGCGTGCTGCTCGCGCAGCCGCTCCTGCAGCTCGTTGTTCTCCTCGTGCAGCTGCGCGCGGCGGACCGGATCGAGCAGGTCGGAGACGACGCCGACGACGCGCGACGCATCGTGGACGTGGACGACCGGCTGCTCGTACTCGGGCGCGATCTTCACCGCGGTGTGCTGGCGCGAGGTCGTCGCGCCGCCGATCAGCAGCGGCAAGGTCAGACCCCGCCGCTCCATCTCGTGCGCGACGTCGACCATCTGGTCGAGCGACGGCGTAATGAGCCCGGAGAGCCCGACGATGTCGGCGCCGACATCGAGCGCCGTGTCGAGGATCGTGTCGCCCGCGACCATGACGCCGAGGTCGAGCACCTCGTAGTTGTTGCAGCCGAGCACGACGCCGACGATGTTCTTGCCGATGTCGTGCACGTCGCCCTTGACGGTTGCGAGCACGACCTTCCCCTGGATGCGCCCGGACGTCTTCTCGTCCTCCATGAACGGCTCGAGGTACGCGACGGCCCGCTTCATCGCGCGTGCGCTCTTCACCACCTGCGGCAGGAACATCTTCCCCGCGCCGAAGAGATCGCCGACCACCTGCATGCCGTCCATGAGCGGCCCTTCGATGACGTCGAGTGGCCGCGGGAGCTTCTGACGCGCCTCTTCCGCGTCGTCCTCGATGAAGTCGACGATGCCGTGCACGAGCGCGTGCTTCAGCCGCTCCTCGACCGTCGCCTCGCGCCACGAGAGATCGCGCGCGCGTCGCGTTCCCTCGCCGCGCGCGACCTCTGCGTATTCGACGAGCCGCTCGGTCGCGTCGTCGCGACGGTTGAAGAGCACGTCCTCGACGCGCTCGAGCAGGTCCGGCTCGATGTCGGAGTACACGACAAGCTGGCCCGCGTTGACGATCCCCATGTCGAGGCCGGCGGAGATCGCGTGATACAGGAACGCGGAGTGCATCGCCTCGCGCACCGCGTCGTTCCCGCGGAACGAGAAGCTGAGGTTCGAGATGCCGCCGCTCGTCTTCGAGCCGGGACAGCGTTCCTTGATGAGCGGGAGCGACTCGATGAACGCCTTCGCGAACTCGGCGTGCTCTTCGATCCCGGTCGCGACCGCGAGCACGTTCGGGTCGAAGACGATGTCCTCCGGCGGGAAGCCGACCTCGTCCACGAGCAGCCGATACGCGCGTTCGCAGATCGAGACCTTGCGCTCGACCGTGTCCGCCTGGCCCTGCTCGTCGAACGCCATGACGACGACCCCGCAGCCGTAGTGGCGCACGTGCCGTGCCTGTTCGAGGAAGGACTCCTCCCCCTCCTTGAGGCTGAGCGAGTTGACGACGCCCTTGCCTTGGATGCACTGGATACCGGCCGCGAGGACGGACCAGCGCGAGCTGTCGACCATGATCGGCAGGCGCGCGACCTCGGGCTCGGTCGCGACGAGCTTCAGGAACGTCGTCATCGCCTGCTCGCCGTCGAGCAGGTCGGCGTCCATGTTCACGTCGATGAGGTTCGCGCCGCCGCGCACCTGCTCGAGCGCGACCTCCACCGCCTCCTGGTACTCCCCAGCCTCGATGAGCCGCCGGAAGCGCGCGGATCCGGTGACGTTTGTGCGCTCGCCGACCATGACGAAATTCGTGTCCTCCGTGATCGCGAACGGCTCGAGCCCGCTGAACGTCGTCACGTGCCGCTCTTCCGGGACGCGGCGCGGCGCCGCACCGTCAATTGCCGCCTTGATGGCGCGCACGTGGTCGGGCGTCGTGCCGCAGCAGCCGCCGACGATGTTCACGAGCCCGTCGTGCGCGAACTCGCCGAGGAAGCGGCTCGTGTCCGCGGGCTGCTCGTCGTGCGTGCCGAATTCGTTCGGCAGTCCCGCGTTCGGGTAGCACGCGACCCACGTCGGCGCGATGCGCGCGAGATCTTCGACGTACGGGCGCATCTCCGTCGCGCCGAGCGAGCAGTTGACGCCGACGACGAGCGGGCGCGCGTGCTCGACGGAGTGCCAGAACGCCTCGACTGTCTGGCCGGAGAGGTTGCGGCCGCTGCGATCGACCGCGGTGAAAGAGAGCCACAGCGGGAGGTCAGGCGCAGCATCCTGCGCGGCGACGATCGCCGCCTTCGCGTTCAACGTGTCGAAGATCGTCTCGATGAGCAGAAGGTCGACGCCGCCCTCGTGGAGCGCGCGCATCTGCTCCGCATACGTCTCGACGACCTGGTCGAAGCTCACGGCGCGGTACGCGGGATCGTCGACGCGCGGCGAGAGCGACAGCGTGACATTCAGCGGCCCGACCGAGCCGGCGACGAAGCCGCCGAACTCGTCCGCCACTTCGCGCGCGATGCGCGCGCCTTCGATGTTCATCTCCCAGACCGCGTCCTCGAGCGCGTAGTCGCCCTGGCCGATCCGCGTCGCGGTGAACGTGTTCGTTGTCGCGATGTCGGCGCCGGCCTCGAAGTACGCGCGGTGAATCTCGCGGATCGTCTCGGGATGCGTGATGTTGAGGAGGTCGGGATCGCCCGCGACGTCGCGCGGGTGGTCGCGGAAGCGCTCGCCGCGGTACGCGTCCTCCCCGCGCACCTGGCGCTGGATGAGCACGCCCCACGATCCGTCGAGCAGCACGATGCGCTCGCGGAGAAGTGCTTCGAGCCTGTCGATCCTGTCCGTCATCCGCCTCGCTCCCGCCTGAGGGTCCGGGAGCGGCGGCTCCGCTCGCGGGCTCTTTAGGCGTTTGGTAACCCGGTCGCCAAGCTGCCGTTCAAAGCTCTCCGGGTAGCCGAAAGGTAGCAATGCAAGGTGCGGTAGGGTGCCGCCGGATGTCCGAGGTGCACGACGGTGGGTCGCTTCGTGCTGCGCTTGCAGCCATCGCCGGCAACCTCTCCTTCAGCTGGACGCCGGGCGCGCGGGCGCTCTTCTCTGAGCTCTCGCCGTCGCGGTTCGGCGAGCTCGGGCACAACCCGACCGCCCTTCTCTCCGAGCTGACGGACGACGACCTCAACCGGGCGTTCACGACCGAGTTCGCGATGACGCTCGCGCGCGTGCAGGAGCGGCTCGAGGCCGAGACCGAGCGCGTGACCTGGTGGGAGGAGCAAGACCGGCCCGCTGACTTTCTCGTCGCGTATTTCTCAGCCGAGTTCGGGCTCGACCAGAGCCTGCCGACGTACTCGGGCGGCCTCGGCGTCCTGGCCGGCGACCATCTCAAGTCGGCGTCCGAGCTCGGCGTCCCGCTCGTCGCCGTCGGCCTCTTCTACTCGCGCGGCTACTTCCGCCAGCGGCTCGACGAGAGCGATCGCCAGCTCGAGCGCTATCCGCGCAACGACAACGCGCGCCTGCCCATGACGCTCGTGCCGATGGCGCCGACGGTGCTGCTCGCCGACGACGAGGACAACCTCGTCCCGATCCGCATCGGCGTCTGGCTGGTGAAGGTCGGACGTGTGTCGCTCTACCTCCTCGACACGAAGGTCGAGGGGAACCCGGACTGGGCGCGCGACGTAACGAACACGCTGTACGGCGGCGACCGGAATAACCGACTGCGGCAGGAGCTCGTGCTCGGCGTAGGCGGCGTCCGCGTGTTGCGCGAGCTCGGGCTCGCGCCGACGGTCTTCCACATGAACGAGGGGCATTCGGCGTTTCTGCAGGTCGAGCGCCTGCGCGAACTTGTCGAGGACCAGGGCGTCGGGCGCGACGAGGCGATCGAGCGTCTGCGCGCGTCGACCGTGTTCACGACGCACACGCCCGTGCCCGCCGGGAACGAGGTGTTCGATCTCGAGCTCGTGCGCCGCAACTTTGGCCCCTTCTTCGAAGAAGTCGCCGAGCTCGGCACGATTCACCCTGACGACGACGTCTTTGGCATGACGCCGTTCGCGCTCCGAACGTCCGCCCACGCGAATGGTGTCTCCGAGCTGCACGGCGTGGTGTCGCGCGAGATGTGGCACGAGCTCGGGGTGCCGATCACGTCGATCACGAACGGCGTGCATGTGCGCACCTGGCTCTCCGGCGAGCTCGAGGGCTTGCTCGGCGTCACCGCGCCGAATCTCGAACGTGCGCTCGAAATTCCCGCTGAAGATCTGTGGGCCGCGCATCGCGCGGCGAAGGCGCGCCTCTTCGAGTTCATCATGCGCACGCGCGACGCGCCGGAGCTCGATCACGACGCGCTGACGATCGGCTTTGCGCGCCGCTTCGCGACGTACAAGCGCGCCGGCCTGCTGTTCAGCCAGCCGGAGCGGCTCGCGAAGCTGCTCGCGGACCCGAGGCGTCCGGTGCAGATCCTGCTCGCCGGCAAGGCGCATCCCGCCGACGAGGCGGGCAAGGACGTCATTCAGGGCGTCGCCGAGTTCGCGCGCAGCGCAGAGGGCGCGGGACGCGTCGTCTTCCTACCGGACTATGAGATGACGCTCGCGCGGCGGCTTGTACAGGGCGTGGACGTGTGGCTGAACACGCCGCGGCGCCCGATGGAGGCGTCGGGGACGTCGGGCATGAAGGCGGCGCTCAACGGCGTGCTCAACTGTTCGATCCTCGACGGCTGGTGGGCCGAGGGCTACAGCCCCGAGCGCGGCTTCGCGATCGGTGCCGAGGCGGAGGCAGCAACGGAGGAAGAACAGGATGCGGCAGATGCGGAGGCGCTGTTCGCAGTGCTCGAGCAACAGGTGCTGCCGGCGTACTACGAGCGCGAGAAAGGGCTTCCGGAACGGTGGATCGAGCTGATGCGCCACTCGATCGCCGAGCTCGGCACGCAGTTCAGCACGAACCGCATGGTGATCGAGTACGTCGACCGCCTGTACCTGCCGGCGCATCTCGGCAGCACCAACGTCCGCAACCTGGTTGCAACCAGGTTGCGAGACGTGTCCTAGCCGCATGGCCGAGTTCGTTCCGCCCGACTTCGACGTCCCGCTCGGTCTCAAGAGTTCCGAGTTCGTCCTCGAGCCGCTCGGGCCCGAGCACAACGAGCTGGACTACGACGCCTGGACGTCGTCGACGGAGCACATCCATGCGACACCCGGATGGGAGACGAGCAAGTGGCCGCGGGAGATGACGCTGGACGAGAACCGCACAGACCTGCAGCGCCATGCCAACGACTTTCGCAACCGGAAAGGGTTCACGTACACGGTGCTCGATCCGGCGAGCCGCGACGTGATCGGGTGCGTCTACATCTACCCGCGGCCCGACAGCGACTACGACGCCCGGGCGCTCTCCTGGGTACGCGCGAGCCACGCGGAGCTGGACGCACCGCTCTGGCGCGCCGTGAGTGAGTGGCTCGCGTCCGACTGGCAGTTCGGAAACGTCGAGTACGCGCCGCGCGCGTAAGCGTCAGACGGCGGGGTCGACCTGGTTGCAACCAGGTCGCGGGACGTGTCATAACAAGACACGACCGGGGTCAGACCCCTGACAAGTCTCCGTCAGCCGTGTCCAGCGAGGCGACGTCTTGGTGCCTGGCACCGAGACGTGTCCCAGCAAGACACGACGGGGGTCAGACCCCCAGACGTGTCTTCCTTAGCCCTGGTGGCCTGAGACGCGCAGCTGGTTCTCGGCGTGGCGGATGCGCTGCTCGAGCTGCCAGCGATCCGCGGTCGACTCGCCGCGCTCGACCCTCTCCAACTCCGCCTGCGCGTCCGCGAGCTGCTGCTGCGCGCGGGCGTCGTCGATCTCGCCCGCGGCGACGGCGTCGTCGACGAGCGCGATCGCGCGGTCCTCGAGCACCTGGAAGAAGCCTGGCCCCGTCGCGAACTCGCGCACGTCGTTGTCGTCGACGTGCACGCGCGTCGAGCCCGCCTTCAGCATCGCGACGAGCGGCGCGTGGCGCGCGAGCACGCCGATCTCGCCCGCGGCGCCCGGGACGATGATCATCTCGGCCTCGCCTTCGTAGGCGGCGCCTTCCGGCGTCACCACCGAGACCGAAAAGAGCGGATGCTCAGGCATTCGCCAGCTGCTTGCCCCGCTCGACGGCCTGCTCGATCGCGCCCACCATGTAGAACGCCTGCTCCGGCAGCTCGTCGTGCTTGCCGTCGAGGATCTCCGTGAAGCCTCGGATCGTGTCCTCGAGCTTCACGTACTCGCCCGGCGTGCCGGTGAACTGCTCCGCGACGAAGTTCGGCTGCGAGAGGTAGCGCTCGATCTTGCGCGCTCGAGCGACGACGAGCTTGTCCTCGTCAGAGAGCTCGTCAATGCCGAGGATGGCGATGATGTCCTGCAGATCGCGGTAGCGCTGCAGCACTTCCTGCACGCGCGACGTGCAGCGGTAGTGCTCATCGGAGACGATGCCCGGCTGCAACGCGCGCGAGGTCGAGTCGAGCGGGTCGACGGCCGGGTAGATCCCCTTCTCCGCGATTCCGCGCGAGAGAACGGTCGTGGAGTCGAGGTGCGCGAACGTCGAGGCCGGTGCCGGGTCCGTGAGGTCGTCCGCCGGCACGTACACCGCTTGCACCGATGTAACGGAACCGGTGCGCGTCGACGTGATGCGCTCTTGCAGCTGCCCCATCTCGGTCGCGAGCGTCGGCTGGTAGCCGACCGCGCTCGGCATGCGGCCGAGGAGCGCCGACACCTCCGAGCCCGCCTGGACGAAGCGGAAGATGTTGTCGATGAAGAGGAGCACGTCCTGGCCCTGGTCGCGGAAGTACTCCGCCATCGTCAGCCCGGACAGGCCGACGCGCAGGCGCGCGCCCGGCGGCTCGTTCATCTGCCCGTAGACGAGCGCGACCTTGTCGAGCACGCCCGACTCCGTCATCTCGATGATGAGGTCGTTGCCCTCGCGCGTCCGCTCGCCGACGCCCGCGAAGACCGACACGCCGCCGTGCTCCTGCGCGACGTTATGGATGAGCTCCTGGATGAGCACCGTCTTGCCGACACCTGCGCCCCCGAAGAGGCCGACCTTGCCGCCGCGGACGTACGGCGCGATGAGGTCGATGACCTTGATGCCCGTCTCGAAGATCTCCACCTTCGGCGAGAGCTCGTTGAACGTCGGGGGGTCGCGATGGATCGGCCAGCGCTCGCCGGTCGCCGCTTCCTTGCCGTCGACCGGATCGCCGATGACGTTCCAGATGCGGCCGAGCGTCTGGTCACCGACGGGAACCGAGATCGCCTGCTCGGTGTCCGTGATCTCGACGCCGCGCGCGAGGCCGTCGGTCGTCTCCATGGCCACCGCGCGCACGCGGTCGTCGCCGAGGTGCTGCTGCACCTCTGCGATCAGTTCGCGGGTGCCGCCGTCTTCCTCCGGGACCTGCACGCTGAGCGCATGGTTGATCTCGGGCAGCTTGCCGGCGAAGACGGCGTCGAGCACGACGCCCTTGATCTCGACGATCCGGCCGGTGTTCTTCTTGGTCTTCGTAGCGGGCAATTTGGCTCCTTAGGCGGTTAGTGCGTCGGCTCCGGCGACGACCTCGAGGATCTCCTGGGTGATCTCTGCCTGGCGCGCGCGGTTCATTTGCAACGTGTAGCGGTCGATGAGCTCGTTCGCGTTCTTCGATGCGCTGCGCATCGCGGTCATCTGCGCCGCCAGGAACGAGGCCGCTGACTCGAGCAGCGCGCGATAGATCTCCGTCTCGAGGTAGACGGGAAGCAGCCGCTCGAGGATCTCCTCCGGATCGGGCTCGTAGATGAAGTCCCCGCGCAGCGCCTCCTTCCTCGCATCATCTTCCTCGTGGCCGCCTTCGAGCACACGCTCGGGAATCGGCAGCAGGTCGCTCATCGTCACCTGCTGGACGAGAGGCGAGACGTACTTGTTGTAGACGATCACGACGCGGTCGACCGCTTCCTCGGTGTACATCTCGGCGAGCGTGTGCGCCACCGCCTGCGCGTCATGGTACGTCGGCTTGTCGACGAATCCCTCCCAGTGCGCGGCGACGTCGTAGCGGCGGAAGCGCAGCGTCGAGCCGCCCTTGCGTCCGACGACCGTCCACACCACCTCGTGACCGTCAGCGCGTTCCTGCCGCTCGAGCTCGAACGCGCGCCGCAGCACCTGGCCGTTGAATGGGCCCGCGAGTCCCCGGTCGCCACTGAAGACGACGATGCCGACCTTCTCTTCCTCCCGCCGCTGCATGAGCGGAAGATTTCGGAACGACGACGCAGCACGCGCGGTTCCGACCATCAGCTCCTGCATGCGGTCGGCATACGGGCGCATCTCCTCGATTCGCGTCTGCGCGCGCCGCAGGCGCGCGCCGGCGACGAGCTCGAGTGCCTTCGTGATCTTGCGCGTGTTCTTGACCGACGCGATGCGCCGGCGGATGTCCTGCAGGCTTGCCAAGCCTACGGCTCCAAGTTTGAGGGCCTAGTGAGATACCCGCCTGACATGTGGTGCTCAGACAAGGGCCGACTCCTCTTGGACGTTGAAGCCCTTCTTGAACTTCTCGATCTCGGCGTTGAGCTTCTCGGCGAGATCGTCCGACAGCTCGCCCGACTCGTTGATCTGCTTGTAGATCGAGCCCTCCGACCGGAGATGCTCGCGCAGCTCGTCCTGGAACCGCTGCACCTGCGACGTCGGGATGTCGTCGAGGTAGCCGTTCGCGCCCGTGTAGATCGCAACGGTCTGCTCCTCGAGCGGCCATGGCTGGTACTGCGGCTGGTTGAGCGTCGCCACCATCTTCGAGCCGCGCGTCAGCGCCTGCTGCGTCGCCTTGTCGAGCTCGGAGCCGAACTGCGCGAACGCCTCAAGCTCGCGGTACTGCGCGAGGTCGAGGCGCAGGCGGCCTGCCCACCGTTTCATCGCCTTCGTTTGGGCGTTGCCGCCGACGCGCGACACTGAGATGCCGACGTTCACGGCCGGCCGCACGCCCGAGAAGAAGAGGTCGGACTGCAGATAAATCTGGCCGTCGGTGATCGAGATGACGTTCGTCGGGATGTACGCCGACACGTCGCCTGCCTGCGTCTCGATGACCGGCAGCGCGGTGAGCGATCCGCCGCCGTTCTCGTCGCTGAGCTTGCACGCGCGCTCGAGCAGCCGCGAGTGCAGGTAGAAGACGTCACCGGGGAACGCCTCGCGGCCCGGCGGGCGGCGCAGCAGCAGCGAGAGCTGCCGGTACGCGTCCGCGTGCTTCGAGAGGTCGTCGTACATGACGAGGGCGTGCTTGCCGGTGAAGAGGTAGTGCTCGCCTATCGCGCAGCCGGCGAAGGGCGCCATCCACTTGATCGGCGCCGCCTCGTGCGCGGCCGCCGAGACGATCGTCGTGTACTCCATCGCGCCGGCTTCGCGCAATCGCTCGTAGATGCCGACGACGGTCGACGCCTTCTGCCCGATCGCGACGTAGATGCAGTGCACGTCGGTGTCGCGCTGGTTGAGGATCGTGTCGATGAGGATTGCCGTCTTGCCCGTGGAGCGGTCGCCGATGATCAGCTCGCGCTGACCGCGTCCAATCGGCGTCATCGAGTCGATCGCTTTGATGCCGGTCGCGAGCGGCTCCTTCACCGGCTGGCGCTCGACGACGCCCGGCGCCCTGAACTCGAGCGGGCGATGCTCGTCGGACTCGATCGGGCCGCGGCCGTCGAGCGGGTTGCCGAGCGGGTCGACAACGCGCCCGAGCAGGCCGTCGCCGACGGGGACGCTTGCGACCTTCCCGGTGCGCCGCACCGATTCGCCTTCGCCGACGAGCTCCCACTCGCCGAAGAGCGCCGCACCGACGTCGTCCTCCTCCAGGTTGAACGCGAGGCCGACCACGCTGTGGTCGAGCTCGAGCATCTCCATCGCGACCGCGTTCTCGAGCCCGTAGATGCGCGCGATCCCGTCGCCGACTTGGAGGACGGTGCCGACCTCGGCGAGGTCGGTCTCGACGTCGTACTGCTCGATCCGCTGGCGCAGGATCGACGTGATCTCTTCAGGGCGTAGTTTCAAGTTGCTCTCCTAAGTCTTGACGAGTTCGTGTCTGAGTCGCTGCAATCGGCCGCGCACGCTCGCGTCGACGCGATACGAGCCGGCCTGGAGGACGATGCCGCCGACGAGGTCCGGGTCGACGCTGCGCGTCGCCTCGACCTTGCGGCCGGCTGCTTTCTCGATTTGCTCGACGATCGCCTTCGCCTCAGCGTCGGTGAGCTCGCGCGCCGTCGTGAGCTCGACCGTCAGGCGGCGCTCCTCGCGGGCCATGAGCCGCTCGAATTCCTTCGCGATCTCGTCGATCTCGCCCGCGCGGCCCTTCTCCGCGGTCAAGAGGAGGAAGTTCTTGACGAGCGGTTCTTCGTCGCCGACGAGGTCGGCGAGGACGCGCGCCTTCGCGGTCGACTCGAGCTGCGGGTTGCGCAGCACCGAGCGGAGCTCCGGCGTCTCCTCGATTGCGACTGCGAAGTCGGCGAGCGCCTCGTGCACCTCGGCGAGGCGTCCGGATTCCTTCGCGGCGGCAAAGAGCGCTTCGGCGTAGATGCGGTGCGGGGTCGCCACGGTTAGGCGGACTCCTCCAGGCGGGAAAAGTCGAGCGAGCCGATCGCTTCCGAGATGAGCTCTCGGTCGCGCTCGGCGTCGAGCGCACGACCGATGACGCGAGAAGCTGCTTCGAGCGTGAGGTTCGCGACCTCGGCGCGGATCTGCTCGAGCGCGCGCGCCGTCTCGGCCGCGATCTCCTTGCGCGTCTCCTCGAGCCGGCGCTGCCGCTCGGCTTCGGTCTCTTCGCGCATCCGCACTTCCATCGACTCACGCGTCTTGCGCGCCTCGGCGATGATCTGCTCCGCTTCGCTGCGCGCCTCGTTCATGAGCGCGCGATGCTCTTCGAGCAGCTTGCGCGCCTCGTCGCGGGCGTTGTCCGCCTCGTCGATCGCGCGCTTGATCTGCTCGCGCCGCTCGTCGATGAGCTTCTGGATCGCGCCGAACGCATACTTCCGCAGCACGAAGAAGACGATCAGGAAGAAGACGATCGTCCAGATCATCAACCCCGGGATGATCTTGGTGAGCGGGCTGCTTGCTGCGAGCATCTAGGTGACGAGCACGAAGCCGAGGAATCCGCCGACGAGGCCGTAGAACACGACCGCCTCGGTGAGCGCGAAGCCGAGCCACATGATTCCCTGCAGCTCGCCGCGCAGCTCGGGCTGGCGGGCGACGGACTGGATCATCGACGCGAACACCGTGCCGATACCGATGCCGGCGCCGAGCGAGCCGAGACCCATGCCGACGCCGAAGCCGAGCGCCTTCGCGGCTTTGACGATCGGAGCGGATGCGAAGAGTAGGTGAAGCACGTTTCCTCCTAGTGAGCGGGCTCGATCGCCGAGCCGATGTAGATGGCAGTCAGGGCGGCGAAGATGAACGCCTGAATGGTGACGACGATGACGATCTCGAACAGATAGAAGGCGATCCCGATCGGGAACGAGATCGGGACTGCAATGTAGAACGTGATGCCGCCGAGGATGAAGATCAAGCCGATCGAGACGAGGATCAGCATGTGGCCCGCGAGCATGTTCGCGTAGAGCCGGACGCTCAGGCTGACGATGCGGAAGAAGTGCGAGATCGTCTCGAGCAGCGCCATGAACGGCACCATCGCCTTCGGCACGCCGGCGGGCACGAAGCTCTTCACGTACTTCGGGCCGTTCCAGCGGAAGCCCTCGATGTGCGTGAAGACGACGCTCATGATCGCGAGGACGAGCGTGACCGAGAGCTGCGAGGTGACGGCGTAGATCCCCCAGACGGGGACGCCGTGCCACTTGTCGCCGGTGAGGGGCAGCGGGATGAAGCCGAGGATGTTCATCGTCCAGATGAACAGGAAGAGCGACGCGACGTATGGGAACCAGCGGCCGATCGCCTTCGACGGGAGGCCCTGCTCTGCGATCTGCGTCTGCGCGAGCTCGTAGACCGCCTCGCCGATCGTCTGGCGCTTGCTCGGCAGCAGCGCGAGCCGGCTGCGCATGAGGAAGATCCCGAGCAGGATCGTCACGAGCGCACTGATCGCGAGGTAGACGACGGCCTTGTTGATCGAGAGATCGAGCGGGCCGAGATGGATCCCGATCCACTGCTTGAGCGCGAACTCGTCGGCGGGGTTGAAAGTCGTGAAGGTCATGCGTTGAAGTACTCCACGAGCGAGATTCCCAGTGTGAGCGTGTACGCGAGCGCATAGAGCGCGACCGCCGAGACGCCGAGGCCCTTGTTCGCGACCGTGACCGCGAGCAGGACGACCATCACGCCGATGCCGCGGAACGACATGGCGACGGCGACCATCCCGGACTTACGGAGGTGGTCGGCCCCGGTCGGGATCCGCGCGAGCCACCAGCCGAGCGCTTCACCGGCCGCCCAGAGCACGGCGGCGAGCGCCCAGCCGCCGAGCGGGAAGCCGGCGACGAGGAACACGGGCAGGCCGAGAACGATCACCGCACCGCCTGCGAGCGCGGGTACACGACGGCTCGGGACGGGCCGCGGGGTCGAGAACACGCCTGCCATCACGAGAAGTAGCCCTTGAAGCGGCGGTAGACGGTGTAGGCGCCGCCGGGAATGCCGACGACGACGCCGCCGAGCACGCCGAGCCCGGGAGAACCGAAGGCCCAGCCGATGCCGGCGCCGCCGGCGGCGCACATCCCGACCGTTCCGGCCAGGATTGCGCCCGCTTCGACGGGTTGGAACGGCGGGCGAGTGGCGGCCTGCATCCGCCGCGAGAATACCAAATCGAGGGGCGTGTTTGTAACAGAGCGAACCGGCCTCATAGAGCCGTTTCCGGGTAAGTTCGTATCAGGCCGACTTGCGGAGCGGATCGTTCTCGGGCCGGCGGCGCTGGTAGGGGTTCGCCACCTTGACGATCTCGAGGACGTAGACGACGTAGATCGAGAACGCGACGGCGGCGAGGCCGATCGCGGCGGCGCCGATCGTCGGCCACGTGTGCCACACGCCGTGCGCGCGGAACGGGATGAAACGCGTCGCGAGCGCGGCCGCGGCGAGCGTGAGGCACCAGCCCCAGATCGTGAGCGCCGCGCGCGGCTGCGAGAAGCCGCGCCGCAGGAAACGGTGATGCAGGTGCGCCTGATCTCCCTCGAAGACCTTCTCACCGTGCTTCACGCGACGAAGGACGACGAACGTCGTGTCGACGATCGGGACCGCGAGCACGAGCAGCGGGAAGAACAGGGCGACGGTCGCGGCGGTCTTCAGCAGGCCCTGCACCGAGACGGCGGCGAGCACGAATCCGAGCAGTAGCGCGCCGCTATCGCCCATGAAGATCCGCGCGGGATAGAAGTTGTGGCGCAGGAAGCCGAGGCAGGCGCCGAAGACGATCGCCGACATGACCGCTGCGTCCGGCTTCTCGAGCGAGAGTGCGATGACCGCGAACGTGAGGCCTGCAATGGCGGCGACGCCGGCGGCGAGGCCGTCCAGCCCGTCGAGGAAGTTGACCATGTTCATGATTGCGACAATCCACAGCACGGTCAGCGGCACGCCAACCCAGCCCGGCAGCGAGTGGATGCCGATGAACGGCAGCGTGAAGCGATCGATCCAGATGCCGAACCAGGTCGGGATCGCCGCGGCGATGAGCTGGCCGCCGAGCTTCTCGAACCAGCGCAGCCCGCGGAAATCGTCGATCGCGCCGACGGTGACTGCGACCGCAGCGCCGAGGAGCAGGCCGCGCGTCTCGCGGCCGAGATGGAGGAATGCAAGCGCGGGAACGAAGATGCCGAGGAAAAGCCCGAGCCCGCCGAGCCGCGGCACCGGGCTGCGATTGAGCCGGCGGCCGCCGGGCGCGTCGACGGCGCCGAGTAGGCGCGCCATCCCGCCGACGGCCGGCGTGAGGAGAACGACGATGACAAGCGCGACGAGCGCGCCCCACACGACCTGGAGGTGGTCGCCGAGGACCTTGAGAACGCTGTGGTGGGTCACCACCGCGAGCATCACGGCCATCTATTTCGTTCCGTAGAGCCGGTCTCCCGCGTCGCCGAGGCCAGGAACGATGTAGCCGACCTCGTTCAGCCCCCGGTCGAGCGCGGCGCAGACGATGTGCACGTCCGGATGGTGCTTGTGCACCTCCTCGACGCCCGGCGGCGCGGCGACGATACACACGAGCGTCACCGACTGCGCGCCCGCGTCCTTCACCGCCGCGATCGCTGCGACGCTCGAGTGGCCGGTCGCAAGCATCGGGTCGAGCACAATCGCGTCGCGCTCGTTCAGGTCGTCCGGCAGCTTCACGTAGTACTGAATCGCCTCGAGCGTCTCCTCGTCGCGGTAGAGCCCGATGAAGCCGACACGCGCGCTCGACACGAGCGAAAGCACGCCGTCGAGCATCCCGATGCCGGCGCGCAAGACCGGACACACCGCGACCTTCTTCCCTGAGATGCGCTGCGCGGTCATGCGCTCGAGCGGCGTCTCGATCTCGTAGTCCTCGGTCGGGAACTCCTTCGTCGCCTCGTAGGTCAGCAGCAGCGTGATCTCGTTCGCGAGCTTGCGGAAGTGGACGGTCGGCGTCTCCTTGTCGCGCAGATAGCTCAGCTTGTGCTGGACGAGCGGATGCTCGACGATCGTCAGGCGGCTCATGCGACGTACGTCGTGTAGCCGCGGAACCCCGGATAGAGCGGGCGCTTTGCGCAGAGTGCGTCGACGCGGCCGCGGAGCGCCTCGATGTCGGGCGCGTCGGCGAGCGCGTCGACCATGATGCGCGCAACTTCGCGGAAGTCGTCCTCGTCGAAGCCGCGCATCGTCATCGCGGGCGTGCCGATGCGGATGCCGGAGGCGACGGTGGGCGGGCGCTCGTCGAACGGCACGGTGTTGCGGTTGACCGTGATGCGCACTTCCTCGAGGCGCAGCTCGGCGTCCTTACCCGTCCACTCGGAGTCGCGCAGGTCGATGAGCATCAGGTGCGTGTCCGTGCCGCCCGTGAGGATGTCGAGCCCTCCCTCCTGCAGCGTCTCGGCGAGCACGTCCGCGTTGCGGCGGATCTGCGTCTGGTACTCCCGGAACGCGTCGGTCATCGCGATCTTGAAGCACGTCGCCTTCGCGGCGATCGTGTGCTCGAGCGGGCCGCCCTGCATGCCGGGGAACACCGCCTTGTCTACAGCCGCCGCGTGCTCTTCGCGACAGAGGATGAACCCGGCGCGCGGTCCGGCGAGTGTCTTGTGCGTCGTGGATGTGACGAAGTCGCAGTGCTCGACCGGGTTCGGCTGCAAGCCGGCGGCGACGAGTCCGGCGAAGTGCGCCATGTCGCAGAGCAGCAGCGCGCCGACCTCGTCCGCGATCTCGCGGAACCTCCATGTCTCTACCGTGCGCGGATACGCAGACGCGCCGCAGACGATGAGCTTCGGCCGCGCCTCCTTTGCGATGCGCAGCACGTCGTCGTAGTCGACGAGCATCGTGTCGCGCGAGACACCGTACGCGGCGATGTTGTACAGACGGCCGCTGAAGTTGACCTTGTGCCCGTGCGTGAGGTGGCCGCCGTGGTCGAGACGGAGACCGAGGATCGTGTCGCCCGGGTCGAGCACCGCCGCGTACACCGCCATGTTCGTCTGCGCGCCCGCGTGCGGCTGGACGTTCGCGTGCTCGGCGCCGAAGAGATCCTTCGCGCGGTCGATCGCGAGCTGCTCGATCTGGTCGACGACCTCGCACCCGCCGTAGTAGCGCCTGCCGGGATAGCCCTCCGCGTACTTGTTCGTGGGCACGGAGCCGACCGCCTCTAGCACGGACGGCCACGTGAAGTTCTCCGATGCGATCAGCTCGATCTGGCCGCGCTGCCGCTCGAGCTCCTTGCCGAGCAGCGCGGCGATGTCGGGATCGACCTCCGCGAGACCGGCCGTGATCAGCTGCTCGAAGGTCTCCTGCGCGACGGGCACGCAGGGGATCGTACTTCCCCTACCCGACCGCCTCGCGCACGCGCGCGATCGCCTCGTCACCGGAAACGGCGCCCTCGCGGACGACGCGCGGCTCTGCTCCGGTGAAGTCGAGGACGGTGGACGGAGTGCCCGGCAGCTCGCCGGCGTCGACGACCGCCTCGACGCCTTCGAGCATCGACGGCGGGATGTCCTCGACACGGCGGGGATCCTTGCCACCGGCGAGATTCGCGCTCGTCGCGACAACTGCACCGAGCGCGGAGACGACCTGCTTCGCCTCCGCCGGCAGGTCGGCGACGCGCACGCCGATCGCGTCTTGGTTTTCGCCCGTGAGCCAGCGGAACCGGCGCGCGGGATTCGGCAGCACGAGCGTGTACGGCCCCGGCAGCAGCGCCCGCACGATCGTCCCCGCGTGTTCGTCCAGCTCGGGGACGCACGCGAACAGCGCGTCGACGTCGGCGGCGAGAAGCTGCGACGGCTTGTGCGGATCGCGTCCCTTCAGCCGGTAGAGGCGATCGGCGGGCTCCCAGGTGAACGGCGACGCGCACACGCCGTACACCGTGTCGGTCGGCAGCACGGCGAGCAGGCCGGCGCGCAGCGCATCCTCGGCGTTCACCGGCACCCTTCGACGATTCGCTCGACGCCTGCGAGGTCCTCCGTGATGCGGACGTCGCGATAGCCGAGCGCCGTGAGCGCCTCCGCGACGTCCCGGGCCTGCCCGTCACCCACTTCAAGCACGAGGAAGCGCGTGTTCGCGGCGCGTGCGATCAGCTCGTGGAAGCCGGTGCCGATGACCGCGAGCTCCGGCTCGCGTCGCACCTCGGGCTGCACGTCTTCGATCTTCTCGATGTACGGCGGGTTGGAGACCACGAGATCCCAGCCTTCGCCCGCGACCTCGATCCCTCCCTTGCGGAGCTCGATGTCGAGACCGAGGCGCTCGGCGTTCTCGCGCGCGAGCGCGAGCGCGTCCTTCGACACGTCAACCGCTGTGACATGAGCATCCGGCCGCTCGTTCTTCACCGCGAGCGCAATCGCCCCGGTGCCGGTGCCGATGTCGAGCACGCGCGGTTCCGGCCGCGACCCGAGCAGCGCGAGCGCGCGCTCGACGGCGGTTTCCGTCTCCGGGCGGGGCACGAGTGCCCGCGCATCTGTCTTCAACGTCAGCCGACGGAATCCCCATTCGCCGAGGACGTACGCGAGCGGTTCGCGCGCCTCCCTTCGTTCGACGAGCGGACGCCACTCGTCGCCGGCGTCACGGTCGAGGTCGGCGTACAGACCGCTGCGCGTCGTGCCGAGCACGTGCGCGAGCAGCCACTCGGCATCGACGCGTGGCGTATCGATGCCCGCGCTCGCGAGCCGGCCTTCGACTTCGGCAAGCGCGTCGCGGACTGTCAACCTGCGAGTGCGAGTCGTCGGTCTTCAGCGGTGAGCGCTTCGGTGAACTCGTCGAGCTCGCCCTGGAGGACACGGTCGAGCTGGTGCACCGTCAGCTTGATGCGGTGATCGGTGAGCCGGTTCTCAGGGAAGTTGTACGTACGGATCTTCTCCGCACGCTCGCCGGTGCCGATCTGCGAGCGGCGCGTCGCGTCGAGCTCTGCGCGCTGCCGCTCGAGCTCGCGCTCGTACAGGCGCGCCCTGAGAACGCGCATCGCCTTGTCCTTGTTCTGAAGCTGCGATTTCTCGTCCTGCATCGAGACGACGACGCCGGTCGGTAAATGCGTGATGCGCACGGCGGAGTCGGTCGTGTTCACGGACTGCCCCCCGGGGCCGGTCGAGCGGTAGACGTCGATCTTCAGGTCGTTCGGATCGATGTCGACCTCGACCTCCTCCGCCTCCGGCATCACGGCGACCGTTGCCGTGGACGTGTGGATGCGACCTTGCGATTCGGTCTCGGGAACGCGCTGCACGCGATGCGTGCCGCCCTCCCACTTGAACACGGAGTACGCGCCGTCGCCCTTGATCGCAAAGGTCACCTCCTTGTAGCCGCCGCCGTCGCTCGGGCTCGCGCTCAGCTCCTCGACCTTGAAGCCGCGCCGCTCCGCATACCGCGCGAGCATCCGATAGACGTCACCGGCCCAGAGCGCGGCCTCGTCGCCGCCCACACCCTGTCGCACCTCGAGGATGACGTCCTTCCGGTCGGCCGGATCGCTCGGCGCCAGCGCGACGCGCAGCTCGTCCTCGAGTCGAGCGGTTCGCTCCTCGAGCTCACCGACGAGCTCGCGCAGGTCGCTGTCCTCGCGCGCAGCGACGAGGTCGTCACGCGCGGATCGCCACTCACGCGCGAGCTTCACCGGGCCTTCGAGCTCCTTCAGGCGCCGGCCGACGTCCGCCGCTTCGCGGTGGTCGTTGTAGACCGACGGATCCGACAGGCGCTCCTGCGTCTCCGTGTAGGAGCGCTCGAGCTCAGCGACTAACGAATCGAAATCTTCGGCCATTTGGAGAAAGGGTACTGAGGGCTACGTCTGGGGCCAGGCCGGTTACGAGAGCGTCGCGACTTGGTAACGGACGCCCTCGACAAGCCAGCGATCTCGTGACACCTCTGTGACCGGGCCTGGCCCCGGCTAGCGCAACCGTGCGTCCAGCGTGATCTCGGGCACTCCGGCGAGCGCCTTCGAGACCGGGCAATTCTCTTTCGCAGCCTTTGCAGCGGCGCGGAACGCGTCCTCGTCCATGCCGGGGACCTTGCCCTCAACAGCGAGCGCGATCTTCACGATCCCCTCGCCGGGCTGGAACGTCACGACCGCCGACGTGTTCAGCTCGTCCGCCGGATGGTCCTGCTTGGCGAGAACGCTCGAGAGCGCCATCGAAAAGCATGCAGCGTGCGCGGCCGCGATCAGCTCCTCCGGGCTCGTCAAGCCGCCGTGGTCGTCTTCCGACCGCGCCTTCCATGTGACACCGAGATCGCTGAATGCGCCGCTCGTCGTCGCGCCGATCGTGCCACGCCCTTCGAGCAGGCTTCCCTTCCATGTCACCTGCGCGCGTCTTTCGGTCGCCATTACGCCATCACCTCGACCCGCTGCTCGCCGGCGCGCGTGCTCTCGAGCGAGAGCACCTCGCGCAGCGCGCGGATCGACACTTCGAGCTGGTCGAGCGATGGCTCGCGCGTCGTCAGCCGCTGCAGCCACAGCCCCGGCGCAAGCACGGCCATCACCAGCCGATTCTTCTGGTGCTTGCCCGCGTAGCGAATGAGCTCGTACGCGAGGCCGGCGATGACCGGAAGCAACAAGATGCGCGTGGCGATGAGCCAGTACCACACCGGACGTCCGAAGAACGCGAAGACGAAGACCGCGATGACCATCACCCAGAGCAGAAACGCCGTGCCGCAGCGCGGGTGGATGAGCGAGTAGCGCTGCACGATCTCCGGCTCGAGCTCCTCGCCGGCTTCGTACGCGTTGATCGCCTTGTGCTCGGCCGCGTGGTACTGGAACACGCGGCGCAGATCGGGCAAGAGCGAGATGAGCCCGAGATACGCGACGAAGAGCGTCACGCGGATGAGCCCTTCGACGATGACGAACCAGCCGCCGCTCTTGATCGGCAGCGCCTCGGTGATCAATCCCGGCGTCACCTTGAACAGGGCGACCGCGAACCCGATCGCGATGACGAACGCGAAGATGAGCGCGCCGCGCGAGAGCTCGGTCTCGACCTCCTCGCCCTCCGCCTTCTCGTCCTGTGCCGCGTAGTTCGCGGAGATCGCGAGCGCGCGAAAGCCGATCGCCAGCGATTCACCGAGCGCCATGACGCCGCGCACGATCGGTAGGCGCAGCGTCCAGTGCCGTGCCATCGCCGAATCGATCTGCCGCGAGACCTGCGCGATCTTCCCGTTCGGGGTGCGGACGGCGACGGCCCAGTTGCCCGGGCCGCGCATCATCACGCCCTCGAGGACGGCCTGTCCGCCGACGTTCGCGGCCAATGTGCTGCTACTTCGCGCGCTTGGCGCGCTCGGCCCGCTCGAGCCGGCGCTGGAAGCGTTCCACCCGGCCGCCGGTGTCCATGAGCTTCTGCTTGCCCGTGTAGAACGGATGGCACTGGGAGCAGATCTCGACGTGGAGCTCCGGCTTCGTCGAACGCGTCTGGAACGTGTTCCCGCAGGAGCACGTGACCGTCGCGAGGACGTATTCGGGATGGATTCCGGTCTTCATGAGACCAGGATAGCAGCGGCCTGCTGGGCTAAAACGTTGCCGCCCGAGACCACGACGACGACGTCGTCGCCGGCGTCGACCTTGCCCGCGAGCACGGCCGCGGCGGCAGCCGCGCCCGCCGGTTCGCACGCGAGCTTCGCGCGTCCGTAGAGAAAGCGCATGCCGTCCGCGATCTCGTCTTCTGTGACGAGGACGCTCTCGACGCGCCCGGCGCAGATCTGCAGCGCGAGCTCGCCCGCGAACGGCGGCGCGAGCCCGTCGGCGATCGTGTTCGTCTCGACGGGGACGCTGTGGCCCGCCGCGAGCCCGGCCGCGAACGCCTGCGCCTGCTCCGGCTCCACGGCGACAACGCGCGCGCGACCCTCGAGCGCGGTGACGATCCCCGACACGAGACCGCCTCCGCCGACGCCGACGACGACCGTGGTCACCTCGGGAATGTCCTCGACGATCTCGAGCGCGAGGGTGCCGTTACCGGCGATGACGTGGGGATCGTCGTGCGGATGGACGAAGAAACGTCCCGCTTGTTCGGACGCGTCCATCGCGCGGTCGTACGCAACCGCGGGGTTGGACGCTTCGAGATCGACCGTCGCGCCGTAGCCGCGCGCCGCCTCGACCTTCAGCGGACTCGCGCTCTCCCACATCATCGCCAGACAGTCGACGCCTTCCAACGCCGCCGCGTAGGCGACCGCCTGCGCGTGGTTTCCGGCTGACCACGTAACGACGCCGTGCTTGCGCTGCTCGGGCGAGAGCGAAGCGATGCAATTGAGGGCACCGCGGACCTTGTGCGAGCCCGTCTTCTGAAAGAGCTCCGCCTTCAGCCGCGCGCCGAGCGTCGCCGACGTGAGCATCGGCGTTCGGTGGACGCGGCCCTCGATCGTCTGCCGCGCGCGCTCGACGTCGATCACGCGCGAGACATTACGCGCGCAGGCACGCCGAGCCGAACGGTGAACGTCGTCAGGCGCCCCGGCTCGCTCGAGACCTCGACGGTGCCGCCCATCGCTTCCGTCAGCTCTTTCACGATCGCGAGACCGAGGCCGGTGCCGACCGGCCGCTCGCGCCCATAGCGCTCGTGGAGGTAGAAGCGCTCGAACGCACGCGCGCGCTCCTCGTCCTTCAGCCCGGGCCCCGTGTCCTCGACGCGGAGCACGCCCGGCTCGGTTAAGACGCGCACGCTGCCGCCGCGCGCGACGAGGCGAAGCGCGTTCTCGACGAGGTTAGACACGACCTGGAGCGTGCGATCGGCGTCGCCGACCGCAGGCGCCGGCCCGTTGGCGATCGAGCTCAGCTCGACGCCGAACGCCGCCGCCTGCTTGACGTACCGCCGCACGGCATCGTCCGCGACCTCCGCGAGATCGATGTCGCTGTTGTGCACGCTGAAATCGGTGCGATTCATCCGCGCGAGGTCGAGCAGGTCGCCGACGAGCCGCTCGAGGCGCGCCGCCTCGGCAGCGACCGTGGCGGCTGCCTCCTGCGTGTCGACGGCGCCGTCGTGCAACGCCTCGGCATAGCCGCGGATCGCGGTGAGCGGCGTCTTCAGCTCGTGGCTGACGGAGAGCAGGAACGAGCGCTCGGCTTCCTGCGCCCGCGTGAGCTGTTCGGCAAGATCGTTGAACGCGCGGGCGAGCGTCGCGAGCTCCGCGGCGCCCTGGACGGGGATGGGCTCCGGACGCGTGCCGCGCGCAAGACTGCGACTCGCCTCGGCTACGCGGTGCACGGGGCGCGCGATGCGGCGCGCGAGCCCGAACGCCGCGAGCGCAGCGAGGATGCCGCCGGCGAGCGCGGCGATGAGCAGACCGTAGACGAACGGCGTCCACTGCGACGTCGTGACGCTCTTCGGTCGCCGAAGGACGAAGACATGCTCGCCGACAGGCTGCGCCGCGAAGAAATAGTCACGCCCGCCGAGCCGCACCGAACCCTGGGCGGGCTCGTGATGTGCCATCTGCTCCTGCGCGCCGGCAGGCAAGTACGTCGGGTCCTGGTCGAAGATCTCATGCTGCTGCGCGAACAGCGGCCGCAGCGGCTGCAGATCCGTGAACGGCGAGACAGCGACGCGCTCGCGTGCCGCGATGAGCGACGCTTGGTGCGCAACGTCCTTCAGCGTCGCCCTGTCGACCGCGCGGCGTGTGAGGAGCAAACCAAGCGCAAGCGTCAAGCCGATGCAGAGCAGCACGATCGCGGCGATCGCCTGGAACAGCCGCGTGCGAAGGCTGGTCACGCGGCAACGAGCTTGTACCCGGCGCCCCGCACGGTGCGGATCGAGACCGGGTCGCCGAGCTTGCGCCGTAGCTGCGCGACGTGCACGTCGACGGTGCGTGTGCCCCCTGGATACGTCATGCCCCACACGAGGTCGAGCAGCCGTTCGCGCGAGAGCACGATGCCCGGATGCTCGAGGAAGCACGCGAGCAGATCGAACTCCTTGCCCGTCAGGTCGATCGCCTCGCCGGCGACGGTGACGTCATGCGAGTCGCGGCGCAGCACGATGTCGCGCGCCGCGAGCACCGCGTCCTCGCTGCGCTGCTCCGCGCGACGGAGGATCGCCTTGATCCGGGCTGCGAGCTCGCGCGGCGAGAACGGCTTCGACACGTAGTCGTCCGCGCCGATCTCGAGACCGGCAACGCGGTCCGGCTCCTCGTCGCGCGCGGTCAACATCACGATGGGCACCTTCGAGTGCGCACGCATCAGGCGGCAGACCTCGAATCCATCGATTCCGGGCAGGCCGATGTCGAGCACGACGAAGCGGACTGGATGACGGCGTAGCTCGGCGACCGCCTCTTCTCCCGAGCGAAGCCACACGACCTGCCACCCGTCTTGCTGCTCGAGGTACGACTTGACGAGACGACCGATCGCGTCGTCGTCTTCGACGAGAAGCAGGACGCCGCCGGTCGCCTTTGTCATTACGTGAAGCCTAGAACGTCGATCGCAGTGGCGGGGGCGTTCGCGAGCCTGATGACGAGCACGCGCATTCGCCGCTGGAGCTGCGACACCGTTCCGATCGTGGTCCCGAAATGCACCTGGGCGTTCGGGTCGATGGCAAGCGGAACCATGTCGCCGTTGCGCTCGCGCAGGGTGATTGACGTGTTGCCGGTGCCGAGCGCGACGATGACGCCCTGGTCGAGCCGATAGTCCTGCGTCGTCGTTGTGCCGGGCGCCACGACGAGAACCTCTGCCCGCACCAGGCGGCCTCCGAAGAACTGCCCGATGAGGCCCTGCGAGAGTGCGAAGCCGCCCTGCGCGAGCCAGAAGAAGGCGTTGAGCGCGACGAGGGCGACGGCGAGGAGAACGAAACGCTTTTGTCTCACGGTTGTCATATTCCCTTTCCGCTTGAAATCCCGCGTAAGGCTTCCGTAAAACGGGGCGCCGAGTGAATCGGCGCCCCTTTCCCGGTCGGCGTCGCAAGCGACGCCTTAGCGGACTTGTGGGACACGGCCGGGGGTCAGACCCCCGGCCGTGTCCCTTTCAGCGGTTTAGGAGCTGGGAGCGGCCGGCTCGCGGTCGCCGATGTGCTCCGCGGCCGTCGACTCGACGGTCGCCAGCGACGAGCCCTTGTCGGCCCGAATGCGAACGACGATCTTGTCTCCGACCTTCAGGTGTGCCGCGTCGATGACGGTCGGCACTTTGCCCTGCCAGAGCAGGAAGATCGTGCTGCTGTCGAACGCGAACGTCTGGTCGGCAGAACCGCCGATGAGCAGCCGCAGCGCCCGTCCGTTGCCGCCACCCACGTGCACCGTCACGCTCGACGACTGCACCGAGGTGAGCGTGCCGCGGAAGAGATACAGCGGCTTCGACGGCTGATCGAGCGTCGCGCCGTGGTCACCAACGAGACCGGCATCCTGCGACTCGATGTCGGCGAGCTTGGCGTCGCGGGCGGCACGAATGTGCACCCACACGAAGTCGCCGGTCTTGAGGTCGCCGGCCTGCACGACCTTCGGGATGCCGTCCGACCACTGCAGGAACTCGGTCTTCGCGCCGTAGCTGAACGTCTGCGCGACCGGCGCACCGAGCATCGCGAGGAGTGCGGCCCTGTTGCCGCCCTCGACCGTGATCGAGATGCCGCCGTTCGATGGCACGCCCGTGAGCTGGCCCATGAACGAGTAGCGGACCATCTTCGCCTGCTGCTGCTGGCCGCCGATCTGCGACGGCGGCGGAGTGTCCGCCAGTGCGCCGCCGGCTGCAACGAGTGCAGCTACGACGGCTGCGAGAAATGTGAGCTTGCTGCGCATCTGATGACCCCCTTGGAGAGAACATCTGTTGCGCAGAACTTCCCCCGGTGCGGTCAAGCCGCGGTACGGCGGACGTAAGACTCAGGTCAAGCTGTATTCAGGTCCCGAACCGCCTTCGGGCGGCGTCAACCTTCCGCCCTTCGCGGTGATCGCGCCGCACTGCACGCAGTTCGACGGCGCGACGTTCACGGTCACCGTGCCGTCGCCGCCCTCGGTCCCGATTTCGTACACCTGCGCCGGGCACATGTTCACCCAGAGATCAGCGACGTCGCGCGGTACGCGCCGCTCGATGCGAATGTGATTTGGCTGATCGTCGCGCGTCTTGTTCCCCGAGAGGAAGACAGAGGAGAGCTTGTCGAACGTGAGCCTTCCGTCCGGCGCCGGGTACCGCGCCGCGCGTTCGCTTCGCAGCAGCGGCTGCTCTGCATCGGGCTCCGCCGGCAGCTTCCCGATATCGATGCGCCCCTTCGACACCGTCATCGCGCTCGCAAGCGCACCGCCGACGAAGAAGCCGCGCCCGAACACCTGGCGCATGTCGCGCACCTCGTGGAGGTCACGCCAGATGAAACTCTCGCGCACAGCGTCGTCGTAGCGGCCGAGATCGGCCGCAGGCGTCGCGCCGCGCTGGAGCGACGCGAACGCCGCCTCCGCCGCGAGCCGGCCCGACTCGATCGCATAGTGCACGCCCTTGAGCGTCGGGATGTTCACCATGCCGACGCCGTCGCCGCACATCAGCAGTCCCGGCGCGTGCAGCTTCGTCGGCAGCGAATGGAAGCCGCCGCTCGGAATCGTCTTTGCACCCCACGCGATGCGCTCGCCGCCATCGAGCAGCTTGCGGACCTTCGGATGCGTCTTCAACTCCTGTAGAAGGTCATGCACCGACAGCTCGGCGTCGCGGTAGTCGAGCCCCACGACCATCCCGATCGTGAGCATGTCGTCGCCCATCGGATAGATGAAGGAGCCGCCGAACTCGCGGTACTTCGCCGCGGTGTGGAGCGGCCAGCCCATCGTGTGCACGATCCGGTCGAGCGGCTTTGCGACCTTCCAAACTTCCTTCACGCCGAGCTCCCACACCTGGGGTTCCGTGCCGCGCAGCCCAAAGTGGTCGAGCGCGACCCCGGTGAGATGTCCCTGCGTGCCTTCCGCGAGCACCGTCACCTTCGCCACGATGTCGGCGCCCGGCTCGAAGTTGCCGAGCTCGCCGCCCTCGCGCGAGCGGCCCTTGTCGCCGGTGCGCACGCCGACGACGCGGCCGTGCGAGACGAGCAGCTTCTGCGCCGACGTCTCGGGGAGGATCGTCGCACCGCCTTCTTCCGCGCGCTCGGCGAGCCAGCGTCCGAGCCGCGAGAGCGAGAAGACCCAGTTGCCGTGGTTGCGCATCGTCGGCGGCGGCGGAATGCGTATCGCGCCGCGGTGCGTGAGGACGTACACCGCCTCGCCGTGCACCGGCCCGTACGACGGCAGGTCCTCCATGCGGTAGCGGTCGCCGAAGAGGCGGCGCAGGCCGCGCGGGTTGACGACGGCGCCGGACAGGAGATGCGAACCGGGTTGCTTGCCCTTCTCGAGGAGCGCGAGCGGCACGTCGCCGAGCTTCTCCGCGAGGTCAGGGTGCTCCTCGAGCAGCTGGCCGAAGCGGATCGCGCAGGCGAGCCCCGCAGGTCCCGCACCGACGACGAGTACGCCGACCTCGATGCGCTCGTCGACCGGATCCGTCGGCTCGCCGACGAACTCGCGCGCGTCGAACGGCGGCGGATAGTCGGACGCGCGGCTCACTTGCGCGCGTTGATGAGCTCGGTCAGCTTCGGGACGATCTCGTGCACGTCGCCGACGACGCCGAGATCGCTGAACTCGAAGATCGGCGCATTCGGATCCTTGTTGATCGCGACGATCGTGTTCGAGCTCTGCATGCCGACCTTGTGCTGAATCGCGCCGGAGATGCCGAGCGCGACGTAGAGCTTCGGTGACACGGTCTTCCCGGTCTGCCCGATCTGCGCCGCGTACGGGTACCAGCCCGCGTCGACGACCGCACGCGTCGCGCCGACCGCGCCGCCGAGCGCCTTGGCGAGCTCCTCCGCGAGCGTGAAGTTCTCCGGCGCGCCGAGCCCGCGACCGCCGGCGACGATGATCTCCGCGTCCTCGATCGACGGCCCGCTCGCCTGCTCGAGCTCCTGGCCGACGACCTTCGCCGCACGCGAGTGCTCCGAGAGCTCGACGGTGACGTCTTCGACCGCCGGAGTGCTACCGCCGCTTGCCGGCGCATCGAAGGAGCCGGCGCGGAACAACGCGAGCCGCGGCGTCGATCGCCAGCCGACATCCACGAGCACGGAGTCCTGCAACGCGGGCCGCTTGCCGACGAAGTCGTTCGTGATGTCGACGAGATCCCAGTTGAGCCCGGCGTCGAGGCGTGCCGCGAGCCCGGCCGCGATGTCCGCCGCGAGCACGGAGTTCGCAAAGAACACCGCGTCGTACTCCGGTGCGAGCTGCGCAATTACGTCCACTCGCGGCTGCGGCAACGGCGGGTCGAGCGACGCGTCCTCGACGACGTAGACCTTCTTCGCGCCGACCTTCGGCGCGAGTGACTTGACGCTGCCGCCAATGAGCACCGCGTCGACGTCACCGCCGAGCGACGCAGCTTTTGCAAGCACGCCGAGCGATCCCTTCTGCAGCTCGTCGTCGTGATGCTCGACGAAAACGAGGATGCTCATACCAGCCGCTTCTCCGCAAGGAAGTCGACGATCGCCTGCGCCGCGTCGGCGTCGCCCTCGATCTTGCGCGAGTCGCCGCGCGCCGGCGGATTGCCGAGCGCGAGTACTTCGGTCTTCGAACCGGCGTCGCCCGCATCGCCGGCATCGAGGCCGAGATCGGCCAGTGTGACGGTCTCCGACGGCTTCTTCTTCGCGCCCATGATCCCCTTGAGCGACGGGTAGCGCGGCTCGTTGATCGCGTCGCTCACCGCAACGACCGCGGGCAGCGGCGCCTCGATGACGTCGTAGCCAAACTCGGTCTGGCGCTTCACGTGGACGGTCTCGCCGGCGAGCGAGAGCTCTGCCGCCTGCGAGATCACCGGCCGGCGCAGCCGCTCCGCGACCGCACCCCACAGCACTGCCCCGTCGGCGTCGGATGCCTGCTGGCCGAAGAGCGCGAGGTCGGCGCCCTCACGTTCGAGCGCCTTCGCGAGCACCTTGCTCGTCGCGACGAGATCCGAGCCCGCGGCAGCATCGTCGGAGACGAGCAGCGCGCGGTCGGCGCCCATTGCGAGCGCCTTCCGGAGCGAATCGCCGGCGGCCTCGGGCCCCATCGAAATGACGACGACCTCGGTGTCGCCGTCGCCCTTCAGGCGCAGCGCCTCCTCGACGGCGTTGGCGTCGAAATGGTTGAGCGCGCCCTCGCGCGACCGATCGAGCCGCTTCGTCGCAGGGTCGATCTTCGAAGCGCCTTCGGGCACGTGCTTAACGCAGACGGCGATCTTCATGCCGCGCGCGATCCTACTTGCTTACATCCGAGCCTTGAGCGCTTCTACGTCGGCGACGAAGACCTTCGACTCCTTCAGCGGGCCGATCTTCCGCACCGAGCGCTCGCCCTGGTACCACGCCGCGAGCGCGAGCCGCTCGTTGCCCTGGAACGCGCCCAGCAGGTGGTGGAGGAGGGCAATGCCCACCTCGACGTTCCCGTCGGCGCCGTGGTCGACCTTTTGCCCGATGAGCACGGTCTCGACGTAGTCCCACGTCGCGGGCAGGAGCTGCATGACGCCCTGCGCGCCGACGGATGAGACGACGCTGTTGTTGTAGCCGGACTCCATCCAGGCGAGCGCTCGCGCGAGCCGCTGGTGGACGCCGAAGTGCGCTGCCCAGCGGTCGAGCGACTCGCGCACACTCGAAACGTTCGTCGTGCTCACGGACGCGGGGAGCCGCAGCTTCGTGCCGATGAGCAGTACGTGCTGGGGATCGATTTTGTTGATGCGCGCGAGCGTCGTAAGTGAGGTGCGGTGTTTCTTCGCGATGGCGGTGAGCGAGTCGCCCGGCTTGACGACGTACGCCCGCAGCGTTGCCATCGGGTTCGCGCGCACGGGAATGCGTGTCTGCAGGCCGAGCGCGGTGAACGTCCCCGGCCCCGCAACGCCGTCGGCGGGAATGTGCAGCTCGCGCTGGTACGTCCGCAGTCCGCGCACCGTGGGGCCGTCGAGGTACGCGTTCACGGGCACGTGGAGGCCGCGTTGGTTGAGCAGGAACTGAAGCACGGAGACGTCCCAGCCGAACATCCCGGGGCGCAGCGTTCGCGATCCGAAGAGCGGCGTTCCGAGCGGGCCGAGCGCGCGGCGCGTGCGCACGTCCGCGATTCCTGTCGCCGGCAGGCCGTGCGTGCGCTGGAACTGTCGAACAGCGGCGACGGTGCGTGGGCCGACCAGCGCGTCGATAGGGCCGAGATAGAGGCCCTGCGCGCGCAGTGCGACCTGCAATCCAGCGTGCTGCGGGTTGAGGGAAGCACTCACGGGTGCGGCCGCCGCCAAGCCTGCCGCGAGCGCCCCCGCGAATGCGAGGCGGAAGCGCATGAGCCTTCGCAGTACTGCGCGAATGCGCGAAGTCCTTCTAGACCGGAACGGCCCCCGTCAGGAAGTCGACGATCTCGCCCGTCGGCGCCCCCGGGCCGAAGACCGCCGCAACGCCGAGCTTGCGCAGTTCGTCTGCATCGTCTTCGGGAATCGTCCCGCCGACGACGACGAGCACGTCTTCGACGCCGTTCTCGCGCAGCAGATCGAGGATGCGTGGCACGAGCGTCATGTGTGCCCCTGAGAGAATCGAGATCCCGACCGCGTCCGCGTCCTCCTGGATCGCCGTCTCGACGATCTGCTCCGGCGTCTGGTGGAGGCCGGTGTAGATGACCTCCATGCCGGCGTCGCGCAGCGCGCGGGCGATGATCTTCGCGCCGCGATCGTGTCCGTCGAGGCCGGGCTTCGCGATGACGACACGAATCTTCTTCGCCATCAGAACACCGGCGTCTCGCGCCAGATGCCCCAGACCTCACGCAGGGCGTCGCACATCTCACCCATAGTTACACGCGCGCGCGAGGCATCCATGATCGGCGGCATGAGGTTCGCGTCTCCCGCAGCGGCGCGCTTCAGATCGGCGAGTGCTGCGTGAGCGGCGATGGAGTCGCGACGGGCGCGAGTGGCCCGCACGCGGGCGATCTGCTTCGCCTCGAGCTCGGGGTCGATGCGCAGGATCTCGAGCGGCTGCTCGTCGCCCTGGACGTAGCGGTTCACGCCGACGATGACGCGCTGTCCGCGCTCGACCTCGGACTGGTAGCGAAACGAGGCCTCGGCGATCTCGCGCTGGAAGAAGTTCTCCTCGATCGCCGGGATGACGCCGCCGAGCCTCTCGATGCGGTCGAAGTAGTCGTACGCCTGCCGTTCGAGCTCGTTCGTCAGATGCTCGAGGTAGTACGAGCCGCCGAGCGGGTCGGACGTATTCACGACGCCGGTCTCGTGCGCGATGACCTGCTGCGTGCGGAGCGCGAGCCGCGCCGCGTTCTCGGTCGGCAGCGCGAGCGCTTCGTCGAACGAGTTCGTGTGCAGCGACTGCGTCCCGCCGAGCACCGCGGCAAGCGCCTCGATCGCGGTGCGGATGAGATTGACCTCGGGCTGCTGCGCCGTAAGGGACACTCCGGCGGTCTGCGTGTGGAAGCGCATGAGCCACGAGCGCGGGTTCTTCGCGCCGTAGCGGTCGCGCAGCCTGGTCGCCCAGATCCGGCGCGCGGCGCGGTACTTCGCGATCTCCTCGAAGAAGTCGAGATGCGCATTGAAGAAGAACGAGAGCCGCGGCGCGAAGTCGTCGACGTCGAGACCGCGCGCAACGCACGCATCGACGTACGCGAACCCGTCGGCGAGCGTGAACGCGAGCTCCTGCGCCGCGGTCGAGCCCGCCTCGCGGATGTGGTACCCGGAGATCGACACGGGATGCATGAGCGGCATCTCGCGCGAGCACCACTCGATCATGTCCACGACGAGCCGAAGTGAGGGCTCGGGCGGGAAGATCCATTCCTTTTGCGCGATGTACTCCTTGAGGATGTCCGTCTGAACGGTTCCGCGCAGTGCGGAGATCGGCACGCCCTGCTCCTCGCCGACGCACGCGTAGAACGCGAGCAGCATCGCCGCGGGCGCGTTGATCGTCATCGACGTCGACACCTCGCCGAGCGGGATGCCTGCGAAGAGCGTTTCCATGTCGTCGAGCGAATCGATCGCGACGCCCTCGCGGCCGACCTCGCCGAGCGAGCGCGCGTGGTCGGAGTCGAGACCCATCAGCGTCGGCATGTCGAACGCCGTCGAGAGCCCCGTCTGCCCATGGTCGAGCAGGTAGCGGAAGCGCTTGTTCGTCTCCTCGGCGGTGCCGAAGCCGGCGAACTGGCGCATCGTCCAGAGCCGCCCGCGGTACATCGTCTCGTAGACGCCGCGCGTGAACGGGAACTCGCCGGGATCGCCCAGGTCGCGCTCGTAGTCGAGCTCGACGTCGTCAGCGGCGTAGAGCGGCTCGACCTCGATGCCGGAAATCGTCGAGTGCAGCTCGTCGGCCCGGGGACGGGTCGTCGCCATGCCCCGGATTGTAGGTCTGACTATCTCAGCGTCCGACGCCGAGCCGGACTTGGACGAGACGCCGATTCGAGATCCCGGCGCGAAGATCCTCTCCTTGCTTGCGCGCGCGAACGAAGAGCGTCAGAGATCCGCCCTGCAGCGTGAGCCTTGCGGTCGGGATGAGCCTGAAGCTGACCCAACCGTCCAGGCCGGTCGGTAGCTCGGGCTCCCTCGCGATCGTTCCCGCGGGAAGCGCTAGGACATATACGAGCGCGTCGCGCACGACGCGGCCCATCAGATCGCTCACGCGGAAGCGAACGGTGAACGAGCCTCGCGAACGCATTGTCTGGACGCGGTCGATGAGCAGCCGGTCGGGAGCAGTAAGAGCGCTCGCAGGCACCGAGGTCAGGCCGTTACCGAGCACGATCTCGGCCGAGGAGACCGTCGTCGCGACAACTGCGGACCGGGCCGACGTCGCCGACATCGAGCCGGCCGCATTGGTCGCCGTGACCACAACCTGTACGGTCGCCCCGCGATCTCCAGCGTCGAGCAAATACGCCCGCCCGGACGCGCTCGGAATGTCCGCGCAGGTAGCAGGCCCCGTGCAGCGCCGCCATCGGTAGGTGTACGCGAGCGGCTCAGTACCCGTCCACGAGCCGCTGGTGGCGTTGAGCGTCTGTCCTACCTCCACAAGGCCGGAGACGACGGGCGGCCGAGTGTTCGCCGGGGTCGTGGGGGTTCCGGCGACGATCTCCGAGAGACTCGACCGGATACGCTCGGCGCCGTCGCTCGTCAGCGCCGTGACGAGCGCACCCAGCCTTTTGCCGGAGTCACCCGACACCGGCGTGTACGACTTGGCCGTCGCGCCCGCGATGTCCGCGCAGCTCGACCCGCTCTCGTTACAGCGCTGCCACTGGAAGAGGAACGTAAACGGCGGCGCAGCTCCGCGCCAGGTCCCAGTCGAGACGTTGAGCGGTTGCCCGATCCCCGCGTTGCCGCCGATCACCGGCAACGCGGTGTTAACGGGGGCATTCGGACCGCCGGTGACGATGTCCGAGGTATTCGAGAGGGCGTTATCCGAGCTGACGGTATTGGTCGCGTTGACGCGGGCGCGAACCTGCCTCCCGGAATCAGCAGCGACCAGCTTGTACGAGGCCGCGGTCGCCTGCGGAATGTCCTGGCAGACACCGGACCGCGTGCACCGTTGCCACTGATACACGTACGCGATAGGCAGGTCGCCGACCCAGACACCGTTGCCGACTGCCAAAGTCGAGCCGACGACTGCCGAACCGGTCAACGAGGGCGCGACACGAGACGTAGGACCCGCCGGAGGCGCAGCTACAAGGGCGGTGAGGCTCGAGAACGCAGACGTCGAGCCGCCAGGATTCGTCGCCGTCACGAGGACGCGGATCGTGGCGGCGACGTCGGCGGCGGCGAGCACATATGACTGGCCGGCTGCGCCGGCGATGCCGGCGCAGTTCGCGCCGCTGGCGTCGCAGCGCTGCCACTGATAGGTGTAATAGATCGGCTCCGTGCCCGTCCAGCCGCTCGAGACCATGAGCACTTGGCCCGCGCGGAGGATTCCGCTGATCACCGGCGCCGCCGTGTTCACGGGCGCCCCGCCGTCGGCGCTCGCGCGCCCCGCGCCGGCGCCCGCGAATGCTGCGACGAGACCCAGTGCGAACACGCGACGCGTCGCCGAAGTACACACGCTCACCCCTCGTGAGTCTAAGAGCCGCACTCGTTGCCGTCTAATGCTGTTGCCTATATGCAACCGCAGGTGTGAAACCGGTAGGAATGGACGACATAGTGCGTCAGGTTCTTGACACCCTCCTGTCTGAAGCTACTTTGAGTTGGATGGCGATGCGGCGCGGCCAACCCCTTAACTCTGCGGAGAATCTGGTGCCAGTGATCGGCGCTTTCGATCTGCACTTTCCTGCGAACGCTAAGCGAACGCAGCGCAAGCGTTTTCTCGCGATCGCGGTGGCCGCGCTAGCGATCCTCGGAGCTTCGCTCGGCGTCTCGTTCGCAGGCGACAGCGGTACGGCGTCGCTGTCGGTCAGCGGCGGTAACAACAACTTCGTATACGCGGTGTCGAACGGCGCCGCCTTGCCGAACGCGGTCACCTCGCTCAAGTACACGCCCTTGGCGAACATCGTGAGCCACGCGATCACGACCGCGATCAGCCCCGGCTGGACACCGGTCGCCGGCTCGGCGGGCAGTGTGACGACGGCGGGCGACATCGGCCTGATCGACGCGACCACCGTGGCGAACGCGATCATCCTCAACGTCTACGTCACGAACCTCGCGGCGCTGCAGCAGGACTACAGCTCATACTCGCTGCCGATCAACGTCTACTCGAGCACGTGCCCTGCGAACGTCTGCACGTGGGCGCAGGATTCTGCAGTCATCGCGAGCGCGCCGACCTACCTGACGAACTCGTCAGGCGTCGTCACGCTGAAGCTTCCGACCGGTAAGTACTACGACGTCACCGTGGACACCGGCGGAGCGCTCTACTGCATCTCGACGACGGCGTCCGGCGGCACGCTCAGCCCGAGCTTCTACTTCGTCGCCACAGCGACCTAGCATCGGGGGAATGGGACGATGTACGCAAGCGTCGGAACCACGCGCCGCTCCCTCGCGCTTCGCCGTTGGCTGGCTCTAGCGGCTGTCGCAGCCGCTGCGATTGCGACCGGGACGTTCTTCCTCGGAAGCTCGGGAAGCGCCGGGCTATCGATCTCGACGCCGCCAGGGCTTCCCGCCTCGGGAAACGTCGCTGACGTGACGACGATGTCCAGCACTGTGACGCGCACGAACGGAGCCTCCGTGCTGACCACGGGCGTCACGGTCGCAAAGCTCAACGTCGCCAAGGCATATGCGAACAAGATTCGCGTCGAGATCGCCTGGACGAACGCGAATCAGGCAATCAGCGTCCTCAACAATCCGAACGCACAGATCTCCATCGGCGTCTACCACCCGATCCATACCGGCAACTGCGTCGGCACTACAGGCGGCACGGTCACCGCACCGCTGATCAATCTCACGGACACCGACAGCAACACGTACTGCGTGTCTCTCGACCAGTCGTCGACCGGCTCGCCGTCCGTCTCCGCCACCGGCAAGCTCCTGCTCGCCAAGGACATCGTGGCCGGCAACGTCAATCCCGCCCTCGACGGCAGCGGCGCGCTCAGCGCCTGCGCGGCCAACCTCGTGAACGACAACGATGTCTGGTGTCAGCCGGCGAGCGTCACCGACGCGAACCAGCGGGCGCTCTTCATCATCGCGTCGGTCACGACACCCGGAACGATCCCGCCCGGACAGCAGGCGAGCGTGAGCTCGCTCGGCTTCTACGTCCGGGTCCGCCGCATCAGCTAGCGACATGTCCGCTCCGAAGCTGCGGCGGGTGGGAGTCGGCGTGCTCTGGTATGTCGTCCCTGCATTCGCGGTTCTCGCGGTTTCGGCGTATGTCGTAGGTGCCGTCGTCCTGCATGCGAACCCGCCGGTCGTGCCCGTCTGGGGCGTCTCGATGCGGCCGACGCTCCAGCCCGGCGACCTCGTCTTCCTGAAAGGCGTGAACCCGCGCACGCTCCACAAGGGCGACATCATCGCCTTCCACGTCCCGAAGACATCGCAGACGCAGTACAGCTTGCCCGGAGAGCTCGTCCACCGAATCATCAAGATCAAGCCGAGCCCGGCAGGCCCGATCTATCAGACGAAGGGCGATGCCAACTCCGGTCAGGACGTGTTCGTCATCCACAGCGGCGACATCGTCGGCCGCGTGGCGATGAGAGCGCCCGGATTCGGCTACCCGCTGCTGTTCTTCCGCAGCCGGCAGGGCAAGATCTTCCTTGGCGCCGCCGCGATCATCGCAATTCTGTACTTCGTCATCGGACTGTTCGAGGAGCGTCGCGCTTATGCGGAGGGAACGACCCTCGGGCTGCAGACGGTGCTCGCCGAGACGCACGAGCTCAAGGAGGCGCTCGCAGCCGTTCGCGGACAGCCGTCGGCGTCTTGGCAAGGGACCGCCAGCTCCGAGATGAGATATGACCTGGGTGAGATCAAGGATGACGTCCGGCGCGTCCGCGACCGTGAGGAGACGACGAGCGAAACGATGCGCCAGCTCGTCGGAGCCATCGGCGAGTACGGCACGCACCTTCGCTCGCACACCGCGGTAATGCAGAACCTCGCCGCGACGACCGCTGAGCTCCACCGGGCAACTGCCGAGCTCGGCTCGGCCGTTACAAGGCCGAGACGGCCCGAGCCCCTCCCCTTCCCCGTCTTGCCGCTCGCCGGTCCGCCCGATCTGCTCGAAAAGCGGGCGTTGCTCGAGGTGCGCACAGCGACGGTCGATAAGCTCCTGCTCCGGCTGTCCGTGCCCGCCGGCGAGGGAGGATCGTGCTGAACGTCGATGAAATCCGCTCAGTTCAGCTTCCGAAGGTGTTGCGCGGGTATGCGCGTCCCGCAGTAGATGAGCTCGTTGCGCGACTCGCCGAAGCTTTCGAGCAGCTCGAAGAACGCATCCGCAGTCTCGAGGCCGAGCTGGAGGATCGGACTTCAGCGCGCGATGAGCTCCAGCGAAGGCTGGAGCGAACGAGTGCCGAACGCAACGAGCTAGCGAGTACCGTCGAAGCCGTTACGCAGGAGCGAGCGGAGTTCGTCGCGGCAATCGAGGAGATCAAAAACGAACGTGAGGCTCGAGCTGCTTACACCGATCGCCTCGAGCAAGAGCTTGGTCGCTATCGGGAGGTCGAGCAATCCCTCACCGGTGCGATCCTGGCCGCAGAGCGTTCCGGCAACGAAGCTCGTGCTCACGCCGATCGCGAAGCGTCGCTTCTGATCGAGCAGGCACGTACCGACGCGCGAAACATCCTCTTCCAGGCGCAGACAGAGCGTGAGCGCTTGCTGGCCGACGCGCAGCGGATCCGCTCGATGCTGGCGTCCGCGCAGGCGGCGCTCGACGAGCCGCTTCCGAGCCGGCTGGACGTCAGCGGGTAGCCAGCGTGAGTCCGAGGGCCCCAGCACGTCGCCGGCTGCAGGCGGCCGCCGCCGGGTGCGCTGTGCTCGTCGCGCTTGCGACTGGAGGCCCTGCATATGCCGGGGGCAGCACCGGCTCCATGGCGCTCACCATCCGTGCGGCGCTTCACCCGCTCGCCGCCTCGAGCATTCCGCCGCCGCAACCGCAGGCCGCTATCGCGGCGTCGAAACACACCACGCCGCCCGCGCGAGCGAGCTCATCCGGCTTGAGCGCCAAGCTGACGTTGCGCATCGTGCCCGGATCGCTCACGACCGGACTGCAAAGTCTGTTGGCGGGCGACTGGCTCCGCCTCCTGCCCATCTGGACGACAGCCGGCGCCACCTACGGAGTTCCGTGGCAAGTGCTTGCCGCGATCAACAAGGTCGAGTCGAACGACGGGCTGAACCTCGGGCCGAGCACCGCCGGCGCCATCGGCTGGATGCAGTTCATGCCGAAGACGTGGGGGTACTACGGCGTCGACGCCAATAGTGACGGCTTCGCCAATCCGAACGATCCCCAAGACGCGATCGTGTCCGCCGCGCGTTATCTGGCAGCGTACGGCGCGCGGTGGAACCTCCCGCAGGCGATCTATGCATACAACCACGCGTGGTGGTATGTAGACGAAGTGCTCTGGCTCGCGCACAGCTACGGCTACTCGAGCTGAGCGCTCTCCCGCGATTCTTGTAGCCTGGTTAGGCGAGTGCGACGGCCGGCACGTCGCCCATCGGCTTCGCGTCGTACATGGCGGCGTCTGCGCGCGCGATGAGCTCGTGCAGTGAGGTATCGCTCTCTTCGCGTGTGGCGGCTCCAATCGAGACGCGCACGGCAAGCGGGTCGCCCTCTGCGGCCCTAACCCGTGACCGCATGAGGTGCGCTGCAACCCGCTGCCCAACAGCACGTGCTTCCTCGAGCCCCGTCTCGGGCAGCACGACCAGAAACTCGTCCCCGCCGTAGCGAGCGCAGAGGTCGAAGTTCCGAAGCTGGGCGCGCAGTGCATCCGCTATGGCGCCGAGCGCGGCGTCTCCGACGAGATGCCCGTAGCGGTTGTTGAACTCGCGCATCCCGTCGAGGTCACACATCAGCACCGACAGCGGTCGTCCGAACCGCCTCGCCCGCGCGAGCTCCTCGTCCGCTACCTGCTCGATGCCGCGCGTGTTGAGAAGCCCGGTCCTGTGATCCCTGAACGCCTGCTCGCGAAGAGTCGGGACCATCAACGCCCGGTGAATGAGGACGAGTGGCAGCGCGGTGACAAGAGCGAGCGCTGGCTCGCGCAAGAGGGCGAACGCGATCGCGATGCCGGTTGCGGCGAGGACGAGGTCGGTGATCAAGCCGTCCACCGAGAAGAGGCCGGTGCTGCGCAGGTCGTGTCCCCGCGAGAGCTTCAGCATCTGCGCGAGCAGCACGTGGTTGACGAGGACGAACGCCGCGCCGGCCGACGCAGCGACCCCGACGCTGGCGGCCGCGGGCTTGACCGCAAAGTGTAGGCCGAGGTCGGCCATCCCCACGCGCACCGCCCACGCCGTCAGCCCGCTGACGACGAAGTTGGCGATGTTGAACGTCTGGATGTACCAGGGATAGCGCTGCCTGAGCCAATCCGGAAGGTGCTGCGCCACGCAAACGGCTACGACGAGCTCCGGCGGCAGCAGGAGCGCTGCGGCGACGGTGAACGCAAGCCCCGTGTGGAAGAGCTGGTTGCCCGCTATATGGGCTGCAAAGAGCTGCGCGACCGCTGCGGCGACGACGAGCACCGCGAAGTCCGTCCAGCGCACGTGTCCCCACGACGAGGAGGTCGACGCGACGATCGAGAGCGCGACCGCCAGTGCGATAGTTGAGAACAGGAAGGGGCGACTCTGAGCCGGTAGACCCTGCCGCGTCGGTTGCTCGCGGCCGAGCTGCTCGACGTACGCCGCGACCGTCACGCCGCTACTCCTCGCGCGATCGGAGCTGTGACGGCGATGAGCCCCTCGTGGACCGCCAGCTCGACCGCTTCGACGCACGCGCTGCAGAAGTCCGTCCCCGCACCGCGCTCAATCTCCGCAAGCGCCGCGTCCAGCGTCATCGCGTCGCGGTAGACGCGCTGGGTCGTCATCGCATCGAGAGCGTCGGCGACAT